>CAJXIS010000132.1 GCA_913054115.1 uncultured Acidimicrobiaceae bacterium
CGGGGTAGGGCTGGCGGGTCGAGAAGTCGGTGGCGGGCAGGAACGTGGCGACGGTGTCGCTCCCGGCAAGGGCCCCTATGTCGGCGTCGGTCAGGTAGGTGCAGTGGTCTACCGAGGCGCATCCCATTTCGACGGCCAACTGCACACCGGGCCCGTGACCCAGCTGGTTGCCGTGCAGGCGCAGGCCCAGGCCGGCGGCCCGGCCCGACTCGAGCACGGCCCGGCACTGGGCGACGTCGAAGGCGCCGGTCTCGCAGAAGGCGTCGATCCAGCGGGCGTGGGGGGCGCAGGCGTCGAGCATCGGCCCGCACACGAGGTCGATGTAGGAGTCGGAGCGTCCCTCGTATTCGTGGGGCACGAGGTGGGCACCCATGAACGTGGTCTCGTCGGTGAACTCGGCTGCGATGCGCAGGTGGCGGGCTTCTTCGTCGACGTCGAGGCCGTAGCCGGACTTGATCTCGACGGTGGTGGAGCCGGCGGCCCTGGCCTCGGCCATGCGGGTGGCGGTGAGGGTGCGCAGTTCGTCGTCGGATGCGGCCCGGGTGGCGGCGGTCGTGACGCGGATGCCTCCGCCGTCGTAGGGGCGGCCGGCCATGCGGGTGGTGAACTCCTCGGCCCGGTCGCCGGCGAACACGAGGTGGGTGTGGGAGTCGACGAAGCCGGGCAGCACGCAGGCGCCTGCGGCGTCGATGCGCTCGTCGGCGACCTGACCGGCGGGTCCGACCGATTCGACGACGCCGTCGGTGATGACGACCGATGCGTCGTGGACGATGCCGAGGGGGCCTTCGCCGAGCGCCGGGTCGTTGGTGACCAGCAGGCCGATGTCGTCGAGGACGAGGCTCATGTGGCGGCGCCGCCCGTGACCGTCCGGATGGAGGCGTCGAGTTCGGCTGCCACGTCGATCGAGGTGTGGGCGCCGTCGCTCACGACGACGTTGCCGCCGACGACGACGTGGGTGACGTCGGCGGCCGAGGCGGCGAACACGACCGAGGCGAGGGCGCTGTCGATGTCGGTGCCGGCGAGCCGGACCGAGTCGAGGCCGACGGTGGTGAGGTCGGCGGGGGCGCCCGCTGCGAGCACGCCGCCGCCGTCCCAGCCGAGGGCCGAGTAGCCGTTGGCGGTGGCGGCGGTCAGCAGCGCCGCTACCGGGTGGGTGCCGCGCACCAGGGTGGCGAGGCGCTCGTCGAGTTCGACGGCGCGGGCTTCTTCGAACGGGTCGATGACGGCGTGGGAGTCGCTGCCGAGGCACAGCGGCACGCCGGCGGCGGCGAGGGCGCCGGCGGGGCCGATGCCGTCGGCGAGGTCGCGTTCGGTGGTCGGGCAGAGGCACACGCCGGAGCGGGTGGAGGCGAGCAGGCCCAGGTCGGCGTCGGTGAGGTGGGTGGCGTGGACGGCGGTGAGCCGCTCGCCGAGGAGGCCGGCGTCGTGGAGCAGCTCGGTGGGCGTGCGGCCGTGGTGGGCGACGCAGGCCTGGTTCTCGGCCGGCTGCTCGGAGAGGTGGATGTGGAGGGGGGCGCCATGCCCGGCTGCCCACTCCCCGACCAACGCCATCGACGCCGGGTCGACGGCCCGCACCGAGTGGACGGCGGCGCCCAGCACGGCGTCGTCGCCGGCGCGGCGGGCGTCGGCCCTGGTGGCCCATGCGTCGGCGCTGCCGTCGCCGAAGCGGCGCTGGTGGTCGCCCAGCGGTTGGTGGCCGTCGGCATCGAGGCCGCCGTGGAGGTAGCAGGTGTCGAGCAGGGTGATCCGGATGCCGGCCTCGGCGGCGGCGGCGAGCAGCGCCCCGCCCATGGCGTTGGGGTCGGCGTAGGGGGTGCCGTCGGGCTGGTGGTGCACGTAGTGGAACTCGCCGACGACGGTGATGCCGGCCAGCGCCATCTCGGCGTAGGTGGCGCGGGCGAGGCGGAAGTAGGTGTCGGGGTCGAGCCGTTGGGCGACGCCGTACATCTGGTCGCGCCAGGTCCAGAAGGAGCCGGTGCCGGCCTGGGTGCGGCCGCGCAGGGCCCGGTGGAAGGCGTGGCTGTGGGCGTTGGCGAGGCCGGGGACCGTGAGGCCGTCGAGGCGGGTGGCTCCGGCGGGCGGGGCGGCCACGCCTGCGCGCACCGAGGTGATGCGGCCGTCGGCGACCTCGAGCACGACGCCGGCTGTGACGCCGGCTGTGGGGGCGTCGCCGCCCAGCCAGGCCAGCTCGCACCACCAGGTCATCGGGCGTCGGCCTCGGCGACGAAGGCGGTGATGCGTTCGACGAATGCCTCGCGGTGGTGGGCGGTGAACTCGTCCCAGGTGGCGAGGGTGGCGGGGTCGGTGACCCGGTCGACGAACAGCACGCCGTCGAGGTGGTCGACCTCGTGCTGCCAGGTGCCTGCCTCGAGCCCGCTGGCGACGAAGTCGTGCCCGCCGCCGTCTCGGTCGAGGTAGCGGACCCGCACGTCGACGTGGCGCTCGACCTCGCCCCGCAGCGGCACCGACAGGCAGCCCTCGTTGTTGGTGAACGTGGCGTCGCCGACCGGTTCGACCACGGGGTTGACGGCGATGGTCAGGGGGATGGGCGGCTTGTACGGGTAGCGGGGGTTGTCGTCGACCTCGAGGACGCAGATGCGCAGGGTCTCGCCGACCTGGTTGGCGGCGATCCCGCCGCCGTCGGCGTCGTGCATGGTGTCGACGAGGTCGTCGATGAGCTGCTGGACCTCGGGGCTGCCGAGTTCGTCGGCGCCGACCTCGCGGGCGACCCGGCGCAGGATCGGATGTCCGATCTGGAGGATCTCGCGTACGGCCATGCGCTCAGTCTCCCTCGCGCATCGGGATCCGCACGCCCCGCTCGTCGGCGACGGCGATCGCTGCGTCGTAGCCGGCGTCGACGTGGCGAATGACGCCGGTGCCGGGGTCGTTGGTGAGCACCCGTTCGAGCTTGGCGGCGGCCAGGTCGGTGCCGTCGGCGACGCTGACCTGGCCGGCGTGGATGGACCGGCCGATGCCGACGCCGCCGCCGTGGTGGATGCTGACCCAGGTGGCACCGGACGAGGTGTTGAGCATGGCGTTGAGCAGCGGCCAGTCGGCGACGGCGTCGGAGCCGTCGAGCATGTCCTCGGTCTCGCGGTAGGGGGAGGCGACGGAGCCGGAGTCGAGGTGGTCGCGGCCGATGACGAGCGGGGCCTTGAGTTCGCCGCTGCGGACCATGTCGTTGAAGCGCAGGCCGAGGCGGTGGCGTTCGCCGTAGCCCAGCCAGCAGATGCGGGCCGGCAGGCCCTGGAAGGCGACCCGTTCGCCGGCGAGGCGGATCCAGCGGGCGAGGCCCTCGTCGTCGGGGAACTCTTCGAGGACGGCCCGGTCGGTGGCGGCGATGTCGGCCGGGTCGCCGGAGAGCGCCACCCAGCGGAACGGTCCCTTGCCCTCGCAGAACAGGGGTCGGACGTAGGCGGGGATGAAGCCGGGGTAGGCGAAGGCCCGGTCGAAGCCGCCGAGTTCGGCCTCGGCCCGGAGGCTGTTGCCGTAGTCGAACACCTCGGCGCCGGCGTCGAGGAACCCGACCATGGCCTCGACGTGGCGGGCCATCGAGTGGCGGGACCGGCGGGTGTACTCGTCGGGGTCGGTGCGGCGCATTTCGGCGGCGGCGTCGTCGGTGAGGTCGGTGGGCCGGTAGTCGAGCGGGTCGTGGGCCGACGTCTGGTCGGTGACGATGTCGGCGTCGACGCCGTCGGCGAGCATGCGGGGCAGCAGGTCGGCGGCGTTGCCGACGAGGCCGACAGAGAGGGGCCGGCGGTCGGCCTTGGCGGCGGCGCAGCGGCGCAGGGCGTCGGCGTAGTCGTCGGCGATCTCGTCGAGGTAGCGGTGGTCGACGCGGCGCTGCACGCGTTCGGCGTCGACGTCGATGCACAGCGCCACGCCGTCGTTCATGGTGATGGCGAGGGGTTGGGCGCCGCCCATGCCGCCGAGGCCGGCGGTGACGGTGAGGGTGCCGGCGAGGGTGCCGTCGAACTTCTTGCGGGCGATCTCGGCGAAGCACTCGTAGGTGCCCTGGAGGATGCCCTGGGTGCCGATGTAGATCCAGGACCCGGCGGTCATCTGGCCGTACATCATGAGGCCCTCGGCCTCGAGGCGGCGGAACTCGGACCAGTTGGCCCAGTCGGGGACGAGGTTGGAGTTGGCGATGAGCACCCGGGGGGCCCATTCGTGGGTGCGGAACACGCCGACGGGCTTGCCGGACTGGACGAGCAGGGTCTCGTCGTCGGCGAGCGTGGTGAGGGTGCGCAGGATGGCGTGGTAGGCGGGCCAGGAGCGGGCGGCCCTGCCGGTACCGCCGTAGACGACGAGGTCGTCGGGGCGTTCGGCGACCTCGGGGTCGAGGTTGTTCTGGAGCATCCGGAAGGCGGCCTCCTGGGGCCAGCCGCGACACGTCAGGTCGGTGCCCCGGGGTGCGTGGATGGGGGTGGGCATGGGTGCTCCGTGGGGTCGGGTGGGCGGGTGGTTGCGGTCCCGCACAGTCTGCCGTAGGTTGCCGTGTGTTGGCAACTACTTTCATCTACTGAAACTTTTATGACCTCGACCACCGCTTCCTCGACCCTGCATGTCGCCCGCTCCGCCGAGCGGGCGCTGCAACTCGTCGATGCCGTCGTGACGGCCGGTCGGCTGCCGTTGGGCGAGGCGGCGAAGGCCGTCGACCTGCCCACGTCGACGGCGTTGCGCCACCTCAAGGCGCTCGAGCAGCACGGCTGGCTCGACCGTGACGACGCCGGACGTTTCTCGGCCGGGCCCGCCTTCCTGCGCCTGGCGCTGGCCTCGTTGCGCGAGGGGCCGGCCGCCCACCTGACCGCCGTGGCCCAGCCGCACCTCGACCGATTGGCCGAGGCCACCGGCGAGTCCGCCTACCTGGCGGTGCGCGAGCGCACCAGCGCCGTCTACCTGACCGCCGCCGAGAGCTCCCGGGCGATCCGCCACACCGGTTGGGTCGGCCGCACGGTGCCGCTCGACATCACCGCCGTCGGCGCCGCACTGACTGGCGACGGCTCGCCGGTCGCCCACCGCAACGTCGGTGCCGTCGAGCCCGATGTGTCGGCTGCCGTGGCGCCGGTGGTCGGTCCGGACGGCGACGTTGTGGCCGCCATCTCGGTGCTCGGGCCGGCGCAGCGCCTCAAGGGGAAGGCCCTCGACGCCACCGCTGCCGCTGTGCTCGCCGCCGCCGAGGCCCTGGGCCGGGACCTCGGGGTGCGGGCATGAGCACGGTGCGCCTCGACGGTCCGGGCGTCACGATCGCCGATGTCGTGGCGGTGGCACGTGGGGGTGCCGTGGTCGAGCTGACCGATGCCGCCGTCGAGCGCATGGCCGTCTCCCGCTCGATCGTCGAGCGGCTGGCGGGGGGCGAGCCCACCTACGGGGTGTCGACCGGTTTCGGGGCGCTCGCCACGGTGACGATCCCGCCCGAGCGGCGGGCCGACCTGCAGGCGGCGCTGGTGCGCTCGCACGCCGCAGGTATGGGGCCGCCGGTCGAGGTCGAGGTGGTGCGGGCGATGGTGTTCCTGCGGGCGCGCACCCTGGCGCTGGGCTTCAGCGGCGCCCGGCCGGTGGTTGCCGAGAGGCTGCTGGCGCTGGTCAATGCGGACATCGCCCCGCTGGTGCCCGAATACGGGTCGCTCGGGGCGAGCGGCGACCTGGCCCCCCTGGCGCATGCGGCGCTGGCGATGCTGGGCGAGGGCGATGTCCGCGTCGGCGGCGAGGTGGGCGGCGAGGTCGTGCCGGCCGCCGAGGCGTTGGCCGCCGCCGGGCTCGAGCCGCTGGTGCTGGCCGACAAGGAGGGCCTGGCTCTCACCAACGGCACCGACGGGATCCTCGGGCAGCTCTGTCTGGCCTGCCACGACGCCGCCGCGCTGCTGTCGACCGCCGACGTGACCGCTGCGCTCACGGTCGAGGGGCTGCTGGCCACCGATCGGGCCTTCGCCGCAGACCTTCTCGCCCTGCGACCGCAGCCCGGCCAGGCCGTGAGCGCCGCCAACCTGCGGGCGCTGCTGGCCGAATCTCCCATCGTGGCCAGCCACCGCACCGACGACCTGCGGGTGCAGGACGCCTATTCGGTCCGCTGCACGCCCCAGGTCCACGGCGCCGCCCGCGACACGCTGGCGCACGTCGTCACCGTGGCCGAGGCCGAGCTGGCGTCGGCGATCGACAACCCGATGGTGATGCCCGACGGACGGGTCGAGTCGGGGGGCAACTTCCACGGGGCGCCGCTGGGGTTCGTCGCCGACTTTCTCGCCATCGCCCTGGCGGAGGTGGGAGCGATCGCCGAGCGGCGCATCGACCGGGTGCTCGACCACCACCGGTCGCACGGGTTGCCGCCGTTCCTGGCCGACGATCCGGGCGTTGACTCGGGGATGATGATCGGGCAGTACACCGCCGCGGGCCTGTGCGCCGAGAACCGGCGGCTGGCGGCGCCGGCCAGCGTCGACTCGCTGCCGACGTCGGGCATGCAGGAGGACCACGTGTCGATGG
>CAJXIS010000133.1 GCA_913054115.1 uncultured Acidimicrobiaceae bacterium
AGCCGACCACCGACCAGGTCTCGGCCGACGGGAGTTCGCCACCGTGGTCGGCGGCGGTGGCTGCGATGCGGAACGCCTCGGCGGCGAAGCCGGTCACGCCGATGGTGGCGAACACGATCAGGCCGGCTGCGTGCTCGGGCCTGCTCTTGATGCGGATGCGGTACGGGCGGAACCGGCGCGGGCCGAAGCGCCGCAGCAGCGCCCATACGACGCCGACGAGGAACAGCACGCCGGCGACGTCGCCGACCAGCGTGTACGCCCGGTACACGTCGCCGTGCAGGAACTTGAGGCCTTCTGGCACCTGGTGGTTGACCTCGAGGACGGTGGTGACCGCCAGCAGGATCAGGAACGGGAAGTAGATGAGCGAGTGCATGAGGCCGGCGGCCGGCTCGCGCAGCAGTGTCTGCATGTAGACGCCGGAGCGGAAGTCGCCGAAGCGGCGCTTGGCGTTGCCGGCGGTGGTGGACCGGTTGTCCGGGGCACCCCGCTCCCAGTTCTTCATGCGGTTGGCGAACAGGACGGCGCCGTAGACGATCAGCACGGGGATGACCGTGTAGAAGGTCACCTTGAGCGGGTCGGGGATGTTCCCGAACACCTCCCGGGTGATCTCGGAGTCGTCGTGCCAGCCGTTGACCGCGGCGGCCACGCCGGACGCTGCGGTGAACAGGGCGACGAGGACGCCGAGCCCGATGACGGCGTGGTGGGGCTTGAACTTGCGCTGGTCCATGGTGGCCGCAGAGTAGCCCCGGCGGTCGGGGTGGTGGACCTTCGGGAGCGCCCTTGGCGTATGCGCTCAGGCGGCGGGCCGGGCGTCGAGCATGCAGCCCCGGGAACGCACGGTGCGCAGCACCAGGCCGGAGCCGTCGATGCGTCGGCGGAGGCGGCCGAGTTGCACGTCGAGGCTGTTGCGGCTGGGCAGTCCCTCGGGCCAGCCGAACCTCGCCAGGTCGGCTCTCGGCACGACGTGGCCGAACCGGTCGGACAGCAGCCCGGCCAGGCGGGCCTCGACGGGGGTGAGGGTGGTCCACCAGCGCCCGAACCGCAGGACCCGGCCGTCGGCCAGCTCGGGCTCGTGGGCCGCGCCGTTGTCGCAGCGTTCGATGAGGCAGCGGACCCTGGCCCGGATGTCGCCCTCGTCGGCGGGCATCCGCACCCAGTCCTCGAGCGGGTCGGTCACGGTGAACGGCGGGGCGTGTGGTGCCACCAGTGCGAGGCGGGGGGTCCCGGAGGCCCGCAGCCGATCCAGTCGGTCGGCCTCGGCCGGCCACCGCACGATCGTCAGGTCGTCCAGATGCATGTGTGCAACGTACGCACGCCCTGTTTCGGGTGCGTTTCGCCCCCGTGAACCACCCGTCAACGGTCCGGTTGACGATCTTCCGTCCGTGCGTGAACATGGGTGCCTGAGTAGGGACACCTATGCGGGTACGAGTGGCGGCATTGGCGATCGCTGTGCTGGCCGTCGCCTGTGGGTCGAATGACGACGGGCGGGAAGGCTGGCAGGACCTCGAACCCGACGAGGTCCCGACGATCACCCCGGCGCCGAGGCGTCTCTTCGGCGAACTGCTCTACGGTGACGACGCCTGGTTCGGCCGCCTCGGGCCGACGCTGGGTGGCTACCTCGAGGCGTTGGAGGCGCCGGCACTGGTCGCGCCGGATGAGCTCATCCGGAGCCACTTCGACTCGGTGTCGTTCGGCGTCACAGAGGGCTTCGGCACGCCGCTCGGCGGGAGCATCAGGTACGGCTATCCGGCAGCCGGGGGCCGTTCTGTGGGCGAGATGATGTTCGCGACCTCTCCACTGGGTTCGTTGACCTGCGGGGACGGCGAGGCGACCGAGGTCCGCGGCCTGCCGGGGTGTGTTCGAAACGGACTGGCCGAGCACCGGTACTGGACGCTGCGGTGGGAGGAGGCCGGCGTTCTGTTCTCGGTGGCGGTCAACGACCGGGTGGCCGAGGACCTCGGGTTCGAGTCGGTCCGTGAGATCGTCGAGGCGTCCATCGTCATCGACCACCGACCGGTTTCGTTTCCGCTCCTGCCGTTCGACCCGGATGGGACGATGACCCTCGCTCTCCAGGGGGGAGTGCTGCGGATCGAGGGCGCGTGCGTGTACGTCCATCCGACTCCACGGCCTCCGATTCTGGTCCTCCTCCCTGCGGGATACACATACCTGAGCGCCGACGGCTCATCGCTGTGGGTGCTCGGCCACGTCGTGTCGGACGGCGAGCACGTTGCCATCGGTGGACACGGCAAGGAGCCGGTGTTCGACGACCCTGAGTGGGAGTGGAGCCTGAGCACCTTCGACCTCGTGCAGCCTTGGGCCGACGAGTGCGTGGCCCGCGACCTCTGGCTGGTGAACTCGATGTCCTCGACCGAGGTGCGTTGATCGGGAACCCGCTGCTGGCCCGGCCCTGTCAGGTTTCGGTCAGGAAGCCGACTACAACGCGTCACGCTGACCGAACCGTGGTGTAACCGGGCCCGCGTACGTTCGCCGGTGGAGATCCACCAGCGAACCGAAGGGGGTCATCGTGACCTGTACCCGTACCGAAGCCCGTTCCCCGTCGAGGGGCCAGTCCAGGGGCCTGTCCCGAAGTTGGGAGGAGCGCCGGACGCGGAGCCGCGGCCGCAAGCTTGCCTTCGGCCTCTTCGGCATCCTCGGCGCCGTCCTGATCATGGCCGGACCGGCCACTGCTCAGGAGATCACCCCGGACGCCCTCATGGCCATGGTGGAGGACAACACGGCCCTGTTGGCCAGCCTCTGGCTGATCGTGGCGGGCTGCCTCGTGTTCCTGATGCAGGCCGGGTTCGCCCTCGTCGAGGCCGGCCTCACCCGGGGCAAGAACATCGGCAACATCATGGCCAAGAACCTGGCCGACATGGCGATCGGTGCGCTGGCCTTCTGGGCCGTCGGCTTCGGCTTCGCCTTCGGGTCCGACGGCGGCAGCCTCATCGGCACCGACAACTTCTTCCTCAGTGGAATGTCCGAGTCGTTCCTCGGTGGCGGCGACGTGCTGGCCACGCCGTCGTTCTTCTTCTTCCAGGTTGTGTTCGCCGCAACTGCGGTCACCATCGCCTCGGGCGCCATGGCCGAGCGCACGAGGTTCCCCGCCTACCTGGCGTTCAGCGCCGTGATGACCGGCTTCATCTACCCGGTGGTCGTGCACTCGTTCTGGCACGGCGACGGCCTCCTCTCGGACCTCGCCATCGGCGACGCCCGGTTCAGCGACTTCGCCGGCTCGAGCATCGTGCACAGTGCCGGCGGTTGGGCGGCCCTGATGGGTGCGATCTTCCTCGGCCCCCGTATCGGCAAGTACGGCCCCGACGGCGCTCCCCGGGCCATCCCGGGCCACAACGTCGGCTTCGTCGTCGTGGGCGTGTTCATCCTGTGGTTCGGCTGGTTCGGCTTCAACGCCGGTTCCGAGTTGGCCATGGACGAGGCGGTCGCCCACCTGATCGTGACGACCCTGCTGGCCGCCTCGGCCGGCGTGTTCGGTGCCGCTGTGGTGATCTGGCGCAAGACCGGTGCCATGGGGGTCAGCATGGCCGGCAACGGTGCCCTGGCCGGCCTCGTCTCGATCACCGCCGGCACCGGTGCGCTGAGCTTCACGGGCTCGGTCATCGTCGGCTTCATCGGTGGCGTGATCGTGGTCTACTCGGTGCTGTTCATCGAGAAGAGGGGTGTCGACGACCCGGTCGGCGCCGTCTCGGTCCACGGCGTGTGCGGCGTGTGGGGCACGCTGGCCGTTGGCCTGTTCGCCACCGTCGACGACGCCTTCCTCGGCCGCGCCGACGCCGGCCTGTTCTACGGCGGCGGCTTCGAGCAGCTGGCCGTCCAGGCCATCGGCGTGACCCTGATCGCCGCCTGGGTGCTCGGCACCTCGGCGATCCTGTTCGCCGTCATCAAGCGCACCATCGGCCTGCGGGTCTCGCCCGAGGAGGAGTTCGACGGACTCGACCTGGCCGAGCACGGCTCGCCCGGCTACGGCCTCGAGTCGCTGTCGATGGGCTAGGCCGCCCCTGCCTGGCCTTCTGCCGCTGGGAATCCCTGCCCCCGTCGGGGTGGTCAGCCTGCCTGTCGGGCGACCGCCTCGGCGGCGGCGCGTGCGGCCACGGGGTCGAGTGAGCGCTCGAGGACCGGCTTCTGGTCGACCGGGCGCAGGTCGTCGTCGAGTTCGTAGACGAGCGGCGTGCCGGTCGGCAGGTTGAGGTCGGCGATGTCGTCGTCGCTGATGTCGTCCAGCTGCTTGCAGAGCGCCCGCAGGCTGTTGCCGTGGGCGACGACCAGCACGGTGCGGCCGGCGGTGAGGTCGGGAACCGCCGACTCCTCCCACCACGGTCCAAGGCGCTCGACCACGTCGGCGAGGCATTCGGTGCGGGGCACCTCGTCGAGGCCGGCATAGCGGGGGTCGTCGTTGGGGTTGTGCGGGTTGTCGTCGGCGATGGGCGGGGGAGGGGTGTCGTAGCCGCGGCGCCAGGCGTGGAGCTGTTCGTCGCCGAACCGCTCGCGGGTGGCGGCCTTGTCGAGGCCCGTGAGGTCGCCGTAGTGCCGCTCGTTGAGCCGCCAGGTCCGGTGCACCGGGATCCACGACCGGTCCATCTGGCGCAGCGCCAGCTCGGCGGTGTGGATGGCCCGGGTCTGGAGCGAGGTGTGGAGCACGTCGGGGAGGAGCCCGGCGTCGGCCAGCAGGACCCCTCCGGCCACCGCCTCGTCGATGCCCTGTGCGGTCAGGGCGCAGTCGACCCAGCCCGTGAACTGGTTGCTGGCGTTCCACTCGGACTGACCGTGGCGGAGAAGGATGAGCGTGCGCACCCGTGCAGTCCACCACGATTCCCGAAGAAAAGCACCTTGCAAAAGTTGACAAAGACTCACTCAAGATAGTAGAGTGGACTCAACCCACAACTGGTGGGAACACGGGGTTCACCCCCTAGGGTGCCCGCCGGTCCGCAGCCGCCCCCCTGCTGCGGGACCGGGCGGGCGCCTGAACCCCGCAGGTACGCACAGGCAACACGCACAAGAAGCTCTCTCCAACAACAATCTCTCAACGAAAAGGAGCACATCCATGGGCAAGGCCGTGGGAATCGACCTGGGAACCACCAACTCGGTGGTCGCCGTCCTCGAGGGAGGCGACCCCGTCGTGATCGCCAACGCCGAGGGCTCGCGCACCACCCCCTCGGTGGTCGCATTCGGCAAGGACGGCGAGGTCATGGTCGGCGAGGTCGCCAAGCGCCAGGCCATCACCAACCCCGGCCGCACGATCCGCTCCGTCAAGCGCCACATGGGCAGCGGCTGGAAGCAGGAGATCGACGGCAAGGACTACACGGCGCAGGAGATCTCAGCTCGAACGCTCCAGAAGCTCAAGCGCGACGCCGAGGCCTACCTGGGCACCAGCGTCGACCAGGCCGTCATCACCGTCCCCGCCTACTTCGACGACGCCCAGCGCACCGCCACCAAGGAAGCCGGGCAGATCGCCGGCCTCGAGGTGCTCCGCATCATCAACGAGCCCACCGCCGCAGCACTCGCCTACGGCCTCGACAAGGAAGGCGCCGATCAGACGATCCTGGTGTTCGACCTCGGTGGTGGCACCTTCGACGTGTCCGTCCTCGAGATCGGCGACGGCGTCTTCGAGGTCAAGGCCACCCACGGCGACACCAAGCTGGGGGGCGACGACTGGGACGATGCGGTGATCGAGTGGCTGGCCACCTCGTTCAAGAACGACCACGGAGTCGACCTGACCGCCGATCCCATGGCCGTCCAGCGGCTCAAGGAGGCCGCCGAGAAGGCCAAGATCGAGCTCTCCCAGGTCCAGCAGACCCAGATCAACCTGCCGTTCGTCACGGCTACCGACGCCGGCCCGCTGCACCTCGACTACACGCTCTCCCGGGCGAAGTTCCAGGAACTCACCGCAGACCTGCTGGCCCGCTGCCGCTCCCCGTTCGAGCAGGCCATCAAGGACGCCGGCCTCGCCAAGGGCGACCTCGACAACATCATCCTCGTCGGTGGTTCGACCCGGATGCCGGCAGTCACCGACCTGGTCACCGAACTGACCGGCCGTGAGCCCTCCAAGGCCGTCAACCCGGACGAGGTCGTCGCCGTCGGCGCCGCCGTCCAGGCCGGCGTGCTCGTGGGCGAGGTCAAGGACATCCTGCTCCTCGACGTCACGCCGCTGTCGCTCGGCATCGAGACCAAGGGTGGCGTGATGACCAGGCTCATCGAGCGCAACACCACGATCCCGACCCAGCGCTCCGAGGTGTTCACCACGGCCGAGGACAGCCAGCCGTCGGTCGAGATCCACGTCCTGCAGGGCGAGCGCGAGATGTCGCAGTTCAACAAGACCCTCGGGAAGTTCCAGTTGGTGGACCTCCCGCCGGCGCCGCGTGGCACACCGCAGATCGAGGTCACCTTCGACATCGACGCCAACGGCATCGTCCACGTGTCG
>CAJXIS010000134.1 GCA_913054115.1 uncultured Acidimicrobiaceae bacterium
TCGACGTAGTAGTCCTCGATGGTGGGCTCACCCATGGCGCGACCCTGCTCCCCGGTCTCGACGTTGCGACCCGCCGACCCTAGCGAACGCGTCGAAGCCCGTCAGAAGCCGGTCAGTCCACCCATCCCGTGCACTCCTGCTCCCCGGGCGTCTGTTGCATCACACGCCCAAGCAACCCGTCGGGCAGTCTCCGATCACCGGTCGAATTGATCCGGTCTATCCACCCCCGAGCATCACCAATCAGTTCCAGGAGCATCTGCGGTCGGGTCCGGATCGACTCTCCGACCGCCCGGTCCAGCAAGAGGTCGACGGGGTCGGGCATCTGATTTCGACGCCGTAGCGACTCGCCGGTGTCGTCAATCGCGTGCTGGATCTGTCCGTCCATGTCCGGGATCGCTATCTCCATCGTGGTGACGGCAATCCGGATGCGATCGCCGACGCTCAAGTCCCACGCCTCGTTGGCGACAAGCGAGTGCACCGAGCCCTCTGTGGGCGCCACGTGGGCCTTGTACTCGCCGAGACTCCAGTAACCGTCAGCGGACCAGGCCACCTGCTCGACCGTGACGAGGGCACTCACTACACCGGAAAAGTCCCTGAGTGCCTTGGCACCCTCGACGTGTACATCGGCCACATACGTGACGGTCGCCAGTCGTTGCGCACCGCTTTGGACGGGGCTGCAGTCCACGTGCTGGAGGTCGTTTCCGACGCCGGGCCAGCCACTGCCTGTCGAAGGAGACGAGGTGCACCCGATCAACCCGCCCAGCAACAGGAGAACGCCAACCCCCCCACCCCAATTTCTCGTTGGCCGATCGGCGTCGAACCCGCATCATCCGAAGAGGCTAGGCGGACCCCGTAGCGGGGTGGGCGACCGGTGATGTCAGGAGCCGAGGCGCTCCACCGTCCACTCAAGGGCGGCGAAGGCGCCGAGGCCAGCTTCGTCGAGGAGTGCCTCGGACTCGGCGATGCGGCTGCGGGCCCTCATCGCGGCGAGGTCGCCGGCGGCGGCGCCGGCCTCCCAGAGGCGCCGGCCCTCGTCGACGAGGTCGTCGATGCCGTGGGTCCGCAGGAAGGCCGCCTGCGTGGTGACGGTCGGGTCGCCGGGGAGCCGGTCGACGGCCACCTCGACGGTCACGTCCTGTGAGCCGGGGGCTCCGAGCGGGGGGCCGCCGCGATCGTGGCCCCGGTAGGTGCGGAGCCACTCGTCCCACGGTCGGGCGGCCAGGTCGACGGTCGTCGATGCGTAGTCGAACGCCAGGACCGCACCCCGGTCGACCCGGCCCAGGGCCCGGCGGACCCAGGCGGCGGCCTCGTCCTGCAGAGGTATCCGGGCGCCGTCGACCGGCTCGGGCAGGCCGGCCAGGTCGACCGCCTCACCCACCACCTCGACGAACCCCTCGTCTCCGACCCCGACCCGCACCTCGTGCCAGGCTCCGCCGGTCGCCTCGAGCAGGCGGAAGGCCAGGTTGTCGAGCAGCTCGTTGGCCACGACCACTCCGGTGACCGCCCCGTCCGGCAGGTCGGAGAGCCGCTCGACACCAGAAGGCAGGTCGGAGAGCCGCTCGACACCAGAAGGCAGGTCGGCGCGCAGGGCACTCGACCGCTCGACCGCCACGTACCGGCCGTCGGCCATGCAGGCGGGTGCTGCGGCCAGCACCGAGCGGGCCAACGTGCCCCGCCCAGCACCCACCTCGACCACGGTGAAGCCGACCGGTCGGCCGAGTCGCTCCCACACCCCGTCCATCCAGCGGGCCAGCACGGTGCCGAACAGCGGCCCGACCTCTGGGCTCGTGATGAAGTCTCCCCGGCGGCCCGCAGCGCCACCGGACGTGTAGAAGCCCCCGGCCGGGTCGTAGAGGCAGGCCTCGACGTACTCGTCGAAGCGGAGCGGACCCTGTTCGCGAATCCGCGCCGACAGCCGGTCGGCCAGACCGGCGATGTCAGCCCCCGAGGGCCAGCAGGCTGACGTCGGTGAAGCGGGCCACGACCTGGGGCACGACACCGAACAGCAGCGTGACGCCGCCGCAGATGACCAGCGCCGAGGTCAGCGAAGGGGTGAACGGCACCGGGCGGTGGTCGCCCTCGGGTGCGTCCTCGGCCCACATCTTGAGCAGGACTGCGGCATAGTAGTAGAGGGCGATCACGGCGTTGACTGCGGCGATCACGGCGAGTGCGTAGCCCCACGGCTCGCCTGCGGTCGCCAGCACCCGGAAGACCTCGAACTTGGCGAACCAGCCGCCCAGCGGCGGGATGCCGGCCAGCGATCCGAAGAAGATCGTCATGGCGACCGTCATCGCCGGGGCGTAGTGGAAGGCGCCGGAGAACGACTCGATCTCGGCGGATCCACTGCGGCGGGCCAGCGTGATGATGACGGCGAAGGCGCCCAGGTTCATGGCGGCATAGACGGCCAGGTAGGTGAGCACCGCCGACAGCGCCTGGTCGCCGATCGCGCCGCTGTGCCCGGCCACCGCCAGCGGGGCGATGATGAAGCCGGTCTGGGCGACGCCGGAATAGGCCATCAGCCGCACCAGGTTGGTCTGGCGCAGGGCGATCAGATTGCCGACCGTCATGGACACGGCGGCGAGGATCCAGATCAGCGGCTCGAACACCTCGGGCCTCGAATAGAAGCCGACGTAGATGAGCTGCAGCAGGGCGACGAAGCCGGCGGCCTTGGACGCCACCGCCAGGAACGCCGTCACCGGCGTGGGTGCGCCCACGTAGACGTCGGGCGCCCAGGTGTGGAACGGCGCCGCCGAGACCTTGAAGGCGAACCCGGCCACGACGAACACGATCCCCATCGTGATGACCGCAACCGACGGTCCGGCGTCGACCAGCGCATCGGCGATGTGCGTCAGCTGTGTCGAGCCGGCGACCCCGAACAGCAGCGACATGCCGTAGAGCATCACCGCCGAGGCGAACACGCCCATCAGGTAGTACTTGAGGCCCGCCTCGTTGGACCGCAGGTCGCGCTTGCGCCAGGCCACCATCAGGTAGGCCGGGATCGAGAGCAGTTCGAGCGCCACGAAGATGGAGATGAGGTCGCGCGACGATGCCATCATCACCATGCCCATGAGCGAGGCCAGGAGCAGGCCGTAGTACTCGTTCTCCCAGTAGTCGCCCTCGGCCACATAGTTCGTGGACAGCAGGATCACGACGTAGCCGGACAGCAGGAAGATGGCCTTGGTGATGAGCGCGAAGTCGTCGACCACGTAGGCCCCGCCGAACATGGTGCGGTCGGCGCCGTCGAGGGCCAGCGTCAGGATCGGGATGAGCGTGGCCAACACGCCCAGCCCGGCCAGCGCCGCCGTGTAGGGCCGGGCCTTTTCGAGGAAGACGATGTCGACCAGCGTGATCAGGGCGCCGGCGCAGAGCAGCGTGATCTCGGGCGCGAAGGCGTGCCAGTCGATCGGCGGGCGCTCGAACGCCAGGGTCAGCAGCTCGACGGACACCGGCTAGCCCCCCACCACCGCGTGCCCGGCACTCGTGCCGACGGAGATCTTGTAGACGTCGGCGCAACCCAGCGCCTCGACCTGCGCGGCCGTCAACTCCGAGGCGTCGACCTTGAGGCACTGGTGCAGCGAGGCGTCGACGGCACCGTCGGACAGCCGGAACACCAGGTTCGGGTAGACGCCGATGGCGACGATCAGCACCAGCATCGGCACCCAGGCGATCCACTCGTCACGCGTCGTGTCGGTGATGTTCGGATCGTCGGCGAACTCGTCCGAAGGCGTGCCGAAGGCGGCGCGCTGGAGCAGCCACAGCAGGTAGCCGGCGGCCAGCACCGTGCCGAGTGCGGCGATGACCATATAGATGCGGAAGGTCTCGACCGGGACGCCGTTGGCCGGGCTGTAGGCCGACAGGATCGCCGGGAACTCTCCCCAGAATCCGGCCAGCCCCGGCAGGCCCAGCGAAGCCATGATGCACAGGCCGAAGATCCAGCCCATGCGGGGCGCCTGGACGAGGAGGCCACCCAGCCTGCTGATCTCGAGCGTGTGGTAGCGCTCCTTCATCGAGCCGGCGAGGAAGAACAGCATCCCGGTGATGAGGCCGTGGGCGACCATTCCCATGACGGCGGCGTTGATGCCGAAGTCGGTGAGCGTCGCGATGCCGAGCATCACGAAGCCCATGTGCGCCACCGACGAGAAGGCGATCAGCCGCTTCATGTCGGTCTGGGCGAGGCAGCCGAGGGCGCCATAGATGATGCCGATGACCGCCAGCAGGCCGATCCATGGTGCCCACTCGACGGCGGCCTCCGGAAGGATCGGGATGGCGATGCGGATGAACCCGTAGGTGCCGAGCTTCAACAGCACGGCCGCCAGGATCACCGAGCCGACGGTCGGCGCCTCGGTGTGGGCGTCGGGCAGCCAGGTGTGGAACGGGAACATCGGCACCTTGATCCCGAAGCCGAGCAGCATGCCGCCGAAGATCCAGAGCTGTGCCGTGCGCGACACGCCGTGGGACGCCACTGCGTCGGCGAGGTCGGCGAACACGAACGACTCCGCCCCCGTCAGGAAGAACAGGGCCAGGAAGCTCACGAGCATCAGCGCCGAGCCGAACAGCGTGAACAGGAAGAACTTGAGCGATGCGTAGCGCCGGTTCGGGCCGCCCCAGACGGCGATCATGAAGAACATCGGCAGCAGCACGAGCTCGAAGAACACGAAGAACAGCACCAGGTCCTGCGCCACGAAGGTGCCGACCATCCCGGTCTCGAGGACCAGGATCAGGATCAGGAAGGCCTTGGGGTTGTGGGGCTCCGGGAAGTGGTTCCAGCTGTAGATGATGCACAGCGGCACGATCAGCACGGTCAGCAGGATGAGCGGCAGCGATATGCCGTCGATCCCGAGCGAGTAGTGGCTCGAGATGACGTCGATCCAGACCTTGTCGACGGCGAACTGCAACCGGTCGGTGTGTCCGATGTCGAACTCGATGAGCAGCAGCACTGCCACCAGCGCCACCCACAACGAGGTGACGAGGGCGACCATCTTGTGCCGGTGCTCCTGGGCCCCGGGGATGAGCAGCATGACCGCCACACCCACCATCGGTGAGAACGTGGCGACCGTGAGGCCCCAACCGTCGAGCAGATTTTCCATGTCGGCCGTCTCCTAGACGATGACGATGAGTATCCCGGCGAGGACCATGGCAGCGGCGAACAGAATCGCCGCATAGTCCTGGACCTTGCCGGTCTGGATTTTTCGAAGTTCCCCGCCCGCGCCAAAAGAAGCCCGGCCCGAGGCATTGACGATGCCGTCGACGACCAGTTGGTCGAAGCGGTGGTACACGAGGTTGCCCGCCTTGACGGCGTTCTCCCCGGCAGCATTGACGACGCCGTCGATGACGTCCTGGTCGATCTTGTAGGCGGCAGCCGCGACCGGGCCCTTGATGCCGCCGGCGATGACATCGGTGTAGAGGTGGTCGAGGTAGTACTTCTGGACGAGGAACGTGTGGCCCATCTTCGCCAACGGGTACTTCGTGGTCAGGCCGTCCGGGAGCTCGGTGAGGCTCTCACCGGCTGCCTTCGAGGCCGCTTCGACCTTGACGAAGTAGTACCAGCCCGCCACGCCGATGCCGGACAGGACGACCAGGGTCGACGCGATCGCCAGCGACCAACTGGGCGTGCCGTGCGAGATCGACGGGAAGTAGGCGGCCACCGGCTCGACGTAGTGGCCGAACCGCTCCTGGAGCGACTCGGGAACCAGCGGGAAGCCCTTCGGGAGGTTCAGCAGGCCGGCCACGATGGCGAGCCCGGCGAGGATCCAGAGCGGCACGGTGATGCGGGGGCCCGACTCGTGCGGTGTGCCGTGGCCGCGGAACTCGCCGAAGAAGGTGAGGTAGATGCAGCGGGTCATGTAGGCGGCGGTGAGCGCTGCGGTGATCACGCCCATGACGAGCATGAACGTGTAGGCGCCGTTGCCGCCGGTGCCGCCGAACAGGCCCCAGCCGCCGGTGCCGACGAGGATCTCGTCCTTCGACCAGAAGCCGGCCAGCGGCGGGAGTCCGGCGAGTGCGATCGAGCCGATCACGAACGTCCGGTACGTGTGGGGCATGACCTTGCGGAGTCCGCCCATGTCGGATTTCATGTCGAACGAGTGCACGGCGTGGGCTGCCGAGCCCGAGCCGAGGAACAGGCAGGCCTTGAAGAAGGCGTGCGTGAAGAGGTGGAACAGGGCCGCCGTCCATGCGCCGACGCCGAGGGCCATGACCATGTAGCCCAGCTGCGAGATGGTCGAGTAGGCGAGCACCTTCTTGATGTCGCGCTGCACGAAGGCCAGGCAGGCGCCGATCAGGGTCGTGATGCCGCCGATCAGCGCCATGAGGTTGATCGAGCTGCCGCCGATCGAGAAGCCCTCGAAGAACACGCCGTACATGCGGGAGATCATGAACACGCCGGCGACGACCATGGTGGCGGCGTGGATGAGCGCCGAG
>CAJXIS010000135.1 GCA_913054115.1 uncultured Acidimicrobiaceae bacterium
CGGGTGAAGGGAATCGAACCCTCATCATCAGCTTGGAAGGCTGAGGTTCTAGCCGTTGAACTACACCCGCGGCGCCGCCGATCGTACCGGCCCGGCTTCGGCGGGGGCCGCCTAGCCTCCGGGTGATGGAATCCAGGGGATCCGCGGGCATGCACGAGTTCGACCAGGAGAGCGACGACCTGATCCAGTCGGTGTTCCGCTACGCCCTCGACCGGATCAAGAACGAGCCCCCTCTCGACGGCCCCCTTTCCGAGGCCGAGCTCACCGCCCTCGTGGGCCAGACCGTCACACCCGAGGGACTCGGCGGCGTCGAGGCCCTGCGCCGCTACACCGAGCACCTGGCCCCCGCCAGCATCTCCGCCGACAACCCCCGCTACCTGGCCTTCGTCCCCGGGGCTCCGACCAAGGCGGCCGCCGTGTTCGACCTCGTGATCGGCGCCTCGTCGCTGTGTGGCTCGACCTGGCTGGATGGAGCCGGCATGGTCTTCGCCGAGAATCAGGCGCTGCGCTGGATCGCCGACCTCGCGGGCATGCCCGAATCGGCCGGGGGCTGCTTCGTCACCGGGGGAACCATCGGCAACCTGTCGGCCCTGGTCGCCGCCCGCCATGATGCCAACGCGAAGCGGTCAGAGGCCGGCCTCGACCGGCCCACACGCTGGGTCATGGTCGCCTCCGAGGGCACCCACTCGTCCATCGACTCCGCCGCCAACGTGATGGACGTCGATGTGGTTCTCGCCAACGCTGACGACTCCCGCAGGCTTCGGGGCGATGCGGTGGCCGCGGCAATCGCCGGCCGACCCGAGGGCACCGAGGTGTTCGCCGTGGTCGCCACGGCCGGAACCACGAACCTGGGCATCGTCGATGATCTCGAGGGGATCGCCGATGCGTGTGCGTCGGCCGGCGTCTGGATGCACGTCGATGGCGCCTACGGCGGCGCGGCGATGGCAGCACCCTCGGTCAGGCACCGCTTCGACGGCATCGAACGCTGCGATTCGCTCGTCGTCGATCCCCACAAGTGGCTGTTCTCGCCGTTCGACTGTGCGGCCCTGCTGTACCGCAACCCGGAGGTGGCCCGTGCGGCCCATCGGCAACACGCCGGCTATCTCGATCCGATCATCGACGACACGGTCTGGAACCCGTGCGACTACGCCCACGTGCTGACCCGCCGGGCACGGGGCATGCCCTTCTGGTTCTCGCTGGCGGTCCATGGCACCGACGCCTACCGCGACGCCATCGAGGGCACGCTCGAGGTCGCCCGGGCGACGAGGGAGATGGTGGTCGACGCCGAGTACCTCGAACTCATCGTCGAACCGGAGCTCTCGGTGGTAGCGTTTCGGCGCACCGGCTGGGACCTCGCTGACTACCAGCAGTGGTGCGATCGCCTCCTCGCCGAGGGAATGGCGTTGCTCACGCCGACGACCGTCGATGACGAGCCGGCCATGCGTGTCTGCATCATCAACCCGCGCACGACCGTCGACGACCTCGCCATGATCCTCGCCACGCTCGCCTGATGGGCGGAGGAGCCACCGGCGGGGGAGCGATAACCGACGTTCCGGTGGGAAATCGGCCGACCTGCCTGTCAGGGGCCACCAGTACACTCGCTCCACTGTGAAGTCTCTCTCGCTGCGCCGACGCAAGACCAAGGACACGACGACCGACGCCGATGCGGCGAACGCGTCGCCAGATTCGGCGAACGCCGCGGCCGCCGTGCCCGACGCTGCCCCTCCGACGGCCGAGGTCGCCGGCCCCGTGCCCGACGCCGTCACGACCACGCTCGAGACCCTCGACGGCGATCGCGTCAAGTTGACCGTCACCGTCCACGAGGCCGAGTTCGAGCGTGCGGTCGACAAGGCATTCCGCAAGCTGGCCCACGAGATCCGGATGCCGGGCTTCCGCCCCGGCAAGGCGCCCCGCCGGTTGCTCGAGACCCGGCTGGGCTCCGCCGCCGGCCGCCACGAGGCCATCCAGGAGGCCGTCCCCGGCTACTACCGTACGGCGATCGTCGAAAACGACATCGACGCGATCGACGGCCCGTCACTCGAGATCACCTCGGGCGAAGAGGCCGGCAACCTCGTCTTCGATGCCGTGGTGCCCGTCCGGCCACAGGTGACCGTCAGCGGCTACGCCTCCCTCCAGGTCGAGGTTCCCTCTCCGACGGCCAGCGACGACGACATCACCACCCAGATCGACGCCCTCCGGCGCCAGCACGGCACCCTCGAGGTGGTCGAGCGTCCCGCAGAGGACGGCGATCGGGTCACCATCGACATCGAGGGCAGCCACGACGGTGAGCCCGTCGAGGGACTGACCGCAACCGACTACCTCTACGAGGTCGGCACGGGCGCCGTCGTCGACGAGATCGACGAGAACCTCCGTGGCGCATCGACCGGCGACGTCCTGGAGTTCGACGCCGACCATCCCCAGGAAGAGGGCAGCCTCCACCTCCACGTCGTCGTCAAGGAAGTGCAGGCCATGGTGCTCCCCGAGGCGGACGACGCCTTCGCCGCCGAGACCTCCGAGTTCCCAACCATCGACGAGCTGACCGACGACCTGCGGGCGCGTATCACCACGATGAAGCAGGCGCAGGCAGCGGTCATGGCCCGGGAGCACACCGCCCGGGCGGTCGCCGCACTGGTCACCGACGAGGTACCTGCCTCCCTGGTCGAGTCGGCCACCGACGACCGCATCCGCGACATGGCGATGCGGATGGCTCAGCAGGGCCTCGACTTCGCCCGCTGGATCGAGGCCACGGGACAGGACACCGCCACGATGCGCGAGGGCTTCCGCGAGGAGGCGGGGTTGTCGGCCCGTGTCGATCTGGGCCTGCGGGCGGTTGCCACTGCCGAGGGCATCGAAGCCGACGAATCCGACGTCGATGCGCACCTCGGCCTGATGGCGGCACAGGCGGATCGGCCCGCGGCCGACCTCGACGAACTCCGCGTCGAGATGGCGGGTGCCGGCCACCTCCTCGAGCTTCGTGCCGACCTTCGCAAGCAGGCGGCCCTGGACTGGGTGTTCGAGCGGGCCGAGTTCGTCGACGAGGAGGGCAATGCGGTCGATCGCGCCGACCTCGAGCCGCCAGAGCCCGAGATCGTGATCCCCGGAGTCGGGGTGCTCGAAGACGAGGGGGGCCTCCTTGAAGACGGCTTACTCGAAGATGGCTTGCTCGATACCACCACTACAGACTCAGACACGGACTCCGACACGGACTCCGACACGGACTCAGACACGGACTCCGACACGGACTCCGGCACGGACTCCGGCACGGACTCCGGCACGGACTCCGGCACGGACTCCGACTCCGACTCCGACACCGACTCCCACACCACCACCGACACCGAACAGGAAACCAGCGCATGACCTTGGCTGATCTTCGCGTGCACAACTACCTCGTGCCGACCGTGGTCGAACAGACCAACCGGGGCGAGCGGGCGTACGACCTCTATTCGCGGCTGTTGAAGGAGAACATCATCTTCATCGGCACCCCGATCGACGACATCACCGCCAACCTGATCTGCGCCCAGATGCTGCACCTCGAGTCGGAGAACCCCGATCGCGACATCAGTCTCTACATCAACTCGCCCGGCGGCGACATCAACGGTCTGTTCGCCATCTACGACACGATGCAGTACATCAAGCCCGACATCACCACCATCTGCTTCGGGCAGGCGGCTTCCGCAGCCGCGGTGCTGTTGGCGGCGGGCACGAAGGGAAAGCGCCTCGCCCTGCCGCATTCCCGGGTCCTGATCCACCAGCCCTATGCCGGTGCCCAGGGTCAGGTGTCCGACATTGAGTTGGCCTCGAAGGAGATCCAGCGCCTCAAGACCCAACTGGAGGAAATCCTGGCACACCACACCGGACAGAGCGTCGAGCGCATCAACAAAGACACCGACCGCGACTACGTCATGACCGCCGCCGAGGCCAAGGAGTACGGGATCATCGACGAGGTCATCGAGACCCGGGACGTGGCCGACCGGAGCGGACCCATCGCCGCAGTGAAGTAGCGCCCGGAAACCAGCGCCCGGAAACCAGCGCCCGGAAACCAGCGCCCGGAAACCAGCGCCCGAAGTGAATCGACACGATCGGTGGGGCGCCACCAAGTAGGGTCGGGGTTCGGGCCCGGAGAGACCGAGAGGGGGAGAGCACGTGGCGAAGTTCGGCGAAGGGGGCGAGTTCCTCAAGTGCTCCTTCTGTGGCAAGACGCAGAAGCAGGTGCGCAAGCTCATCGCCGGCCCTGGCGTCTACATCTGCGACGAGTGCATCGAACTCTGCAACGAGATCATCGAAGAAGAGTTCTCCGAGCCCAGCGACGTCTCGTTCGGCGAGCTTCCCCGGCCCCGGGAGATCTTCGCCTTCCTCGACGACTACATCGTCGGCCAGGAACAGGCTAAGAAGATCCTCTCGGTGGCGGTCTACAACCACTACAAGCGGGTGCAGGTCGATCGACTGCCCGGCGACGACGTCGAGTTGTCCAAGTCCAACATCCTGCTGATCGGCCCGACTGGCTGCGGCAAGACCCTGATGGCCCAGACCCTCGCCCGCATGCTCGACGTGCCGTTCGCCATCGCCGACGCCACCGCCCTCACCGAGGCCGGCTACGTGGGCGAGGACGTCGAGAACATCCTGCTGAAGCTCATCCAGGCGGCCGACTACGACATCAAGAAGGCCGAGAGCGGCATCATCTACATCGACGAGATCGACAAGGTCGCTCGGAAGAGCGAGAACCCGTCGATCACCCGCGATGTCTCGGGCGAAGGCGTCCAACAGGCCCTGCTGAAGATCCTCGAGGGAACCACGGCTGCCGTGCCTCCCCAGGGGGGACGCAAGCATCCCCACCAGGAGTTTCTGCAGATCGACACCACCAACATCCTGTTCATCTGCGGCGGTGCCTTCGCCGGACTGGAACAGTTGATCGAAAGCCGGCTGGGTGGCGCCAGCGTCGGCTTCGGAGCCGACATCCGAGCCCGTGGTGAGAAGAACCTCGGGGCACTGTTCGCCGGCGTGCGTCCCGAGGACCTCGTGAAATACGGCTTGATCCCCGAGTTCGTCGGGCGTTTGCCGGTGACCGGCACCGTCGACAGCCTCGACGTCGAAGCCCTGATCCAGATCCTGATCGAGCCCAAGAACGCCCTGGTGAAGCAGTACCAGAAGATCTTCGAGTTCGAGGACGCCGAACTCGAGTTCACCGAGGAGGCCCTGGCGACCATCGCCGCTGAGGCCCTCGAGCGGGGGACCGGGGCACGAGGGCTGCGGGCCATCCTCGAGGAGGTGCTCCTCGAGGTGATGTTCGACCTTCCGGGCCAATCCGGCGGGTTCCGGGTCCTCGTCGACGAGGCCTGTGTCAGTGGGCGCGAGATGCCCGAGGTCGTATCGACTGCCGATCCGCAGTCTGACCGCGCCGCCTCCTGATCCGGGCGCGGACCCGAGACGACGGCACGCGCATGGACTATCCCGATGCGCTGCGGTTCCTGGACCGACACGTCAACCTCGAAGCCACGGCCGGGCGCGTCCACGGCCTGAGCCTCGATGCCATGCGTGGGCTGGTGGCCTGCATGGGGGATCCGCAGCAGGACGTGCGGAGCATCCACATCACAGGCACCAATGGCAAGGGCTCGGTGGCGGCCATCGCGGCGTCTCTGCTTGGTGCCCTCGGCCTGCGCGTCGGTACGTACAGCAGCCCGCACGTCGACACGATTCGTGAACGGCTCGCCATCGACGGTGCGTTGATCGACGAGGAGCAGTTCGGAACCCTGGTCGGCGGCCTTGTCCACTACGCCGATGTGGCCCCTGAGACACCGTCCTACTTCGAACTCCTGACCGCTGCAGCCCTGCTCTGGTTCGCCGACGAGGCCGTGGACGTGGCCGTGGTCGAGGTCGGCATGCTCGGACGGTTCGACGCCACCAACGTGATCGACAGCGAGGTCGCCGTTGTGACCAACATCGGCCGGGACCACACCGATGGCCAGGGTGACTGGCGGCGTGCCATCGCCGGAGAGAAGGCGGGGATCGCCAGAAAGGGACGACCGCTGGTGTTGGGTGAGACGGCGATCGACGTCCGGGACCTCTTCCTCGCCGAGGGTCCCGACCCGCTGCTCGAGAGGGAGCAGGACTTCGGCGTCACGGCGGCACGGATCGCCGTCGGTGGCCAGCAGGTCGACCTGTTCGGCCCACACGCCAGATACGACGAGGTCTTCCTGTCGCTCCACGGCGCCCACCAGGCGGACAACGCAGCCGCCGCTCTGGCTGCCGTCGAGGCATTCATCGGTGCTCCGCTGGGCGATGAGGTGGTGGAGCAGGGCCTGGGAAGCGTCCGGCTGCCAGATCGGAAGAGCGTCGTGTAGGGAAAGAGTGTAGATCTCGGTGGTCGCC
>CAJXIS010000136.1 GCA_913054115.1 uncultured Acidimicrobiaceae bacterium
GCCAACGACGGCCGCATCGACCGGGCCGGTCTGCCGGGGGCGAGCCCCCACACCCGGGGATCGACCGCCGCCGGCAGCACGGAGGCCGGCTGGGACATCCGGGCGCTGGTGCTCGACGAGGGCACGGACGCCGCCAATGCCACGGTGCTCGACGAACTGGAGCGGGGGTCGACCTCGGTCCTGCTCGACCGGGCGGCCATCGGCATCGCATCGGCCGACGATCTCGCCGCGGTGCTCGATGGCGTCCACCTCGAGATGGCGCCGGTGGCGCTGCTGCCAGGCCCCGATGCGGCGACCGCAGCCAGCTGGCTGGTCGACCTCTGGGGCCGGCGGGGAACCCCCGCCACCGACCGCTCCGGCGCCCTCGGTCTCGACCCGATCGGCGTGGCGGCCCGCCACGGCGGCGACCCCGACCTCTCGACGCTGGCACCGGCCGTGGCCTCGGTGGCCGACGCCCCCGGTGTCCACGCCATCTCCGTCGATGCCGGCGTCTGGGCCGATGCCGGGGCCGACGAGGCGTGGGAGCTGGCGTGCTCGCTCGCCACGGGCGTCGCCTACCTGCGGGCGCTCGAGAACCACGGCGTGTCGATCGACGACGCCCTCGGAGCATTGACCTTCACCTACTCGGCCGACGCCGACCAGTTCCGCACCATCGCGAAGTTCCGGGCGGCGCGTCGGCTCTGGGACCGGGTGGCCGGAGCGTGCGGCTCCGACGTCCGGGCCCAGCACCAGACGGCGGTCACCTCGGCCGCCATGCTCACCCGCCGCGATCCGTGGGTGAACCTGCTGCGCAGTGCGGTGGCGGCCTTCTCCGCCGGTATCGGAGGCGCATCGGCGGTGACCGTGCGTTCCTTCGACAGCGCCATCGGGCGACCCGACGAGTTCGGCCGACGCACCGCACGCAGCACCCAGCTGCTGCTGATCGAGGAGAGCGGCCTGGCCCGGGTGGTCGACCCTGCCGGCGGCTCGTGGTTCGTCGAGGACCTCACCGAGCAACTCGCCGAGGCGGCCTGGGAGCGGTTCCGCTCGATCGAGGCCGACGGGGGCATGGTCTCCGCACTGGCCTCCGGACGCATCGCCGCCGAGGTCGATGCCATCCGGGGAGCGCGTGCCGCCCGCCTCGCCACCCGCGCCGGCGCCATCACCGGCGTGACCGAGTTCCCCGACATCGACGAGGTGCCGCTCGTCCGTGCCACCGGGCCCGCACCGGCCGAAGGGCCGCTGCGCCTGCAGCGCCTGGCCGGGCCGTTCGAGGCGCTGCGCGACGCCGGCGAGTCGGTGGGCCCCGTCGTCCGGCTGGTGCCGCTCGGTCCGCTGGCCGAGCACTCGGCCCGCACCACGTTCGCCGCCAACCTGTTCGCCGTCGCCGGCATCCGCACGACCGGGGAGGCGGGTAGCCCGGTCGCCGTGCTCTGCGGCTCGGACCAGCGCTACGCCGCCGAGGCCGTCGAGGTTGCGCTGGCGCTGAAGGCCGAGGGCGTGGCCCACGTGCTGCTGGCCGGGCGCCCCGGCGACAACGAGGCCGCCTTGCGGGAGGCCGGCATCGACGAGTTCGTCCATGCCCGATCCGACATCCTCGAGGTGCTGGGCCGCACGCTCGACGCCCTGGGGGTGGCCCGGTGAGCGCCGTCCCCGACTTCTCGCAGATGGACCTCGGGCAGCCGGCGCCCGACGGCGCTCCCGAACCCGAACTGGGCACCTTCGCCACTCCCGAGGGCATCGATGTGGCCACCCTGTCGACGTCTGCCGACGTGGACGGCCTCGACTTCCTCGACACCTGGCCGGGGATCGCCCCCTACCTGCGGGGCCCGTACCCGACCATGTACGCCGCCCGGCCATGGACCATCCGGCAATACGCGGGCTACTCGACCGCCGAGGAGTCCAACGCCTTCTACCGCCGCAACCTGGCGGCCGGCCAGAAGGGCCTGTCGGTGGCGTTCGACCTCGCCACCCACCGGGGCTACGACAGCGACCACCCCCGGGTGTCGGGCGACGTCGGCATGGCCGGCGTGGCGATCGACTCGATCCTCGACATGCGCACCCTGTTCGACGGCATCCCGCTCGAGGAGATGACCGTGTCGATGACCATGAACGGCGCCGTGCTGCCGATCCTGGCCCTGTTCGTGGTGGCCGGCGAGGAGCAGGGAGTGGCGCCGGAGCGCCTGGCCGGGACCATCCAGAACGACATCCTCAAGGAGTTCATGGTCCGCAACACCTACATCTACCCGCCGGCCCCCTCGATGCGGATCGTGTCGGATATCTTCACCTGGACCAGCGAGCGGATGCCGAAGTTCAACAGCATCTCGATCTCGGGCTACCACATGCAGGAGGCGGGGGCGACGGCCGACCTGGAGCTGGCCTACACGCTGGCCGACGGGGTCGAGTACGTGCGGGCCGGCATCGACGCCGGGCTCGATGTCGACGCCTTCGCCCCCCGGCTGAGCTTCTTCTGGGCGATCGGCATGGACTTCTTCATGGAGGTCGCCAAGTTGCGGGCCGCCCGACTGCTGTGGGCGAGGCTCATGGCCCAGTTCGACCCGCAGGACCCCCGGTCGTCGTCGCTGCGCACCCACAGCCAGACGTCGGGTTGGAGCCTCACCGCCCAGGATCCCTACAACAACATTGTCCGCACCTGCGTCGAGGCCATGGCGGCCACGCAGGGCCACACCCAGTCGCTGCACACCAACGGCTTCGACGAGGCCCTGGCACTCCCCACCGACTTCTCGGCCCGCATCGCCCGCAACACGCAGCTGTTCCTCCAGCAGGAGACCGGCACCTGCCGGGTCGCCGACCCGTGGGGCGGCAGCTACCACGTCGAGCGGCTCACCCACGACCTCGCCGCCAGGGCGTGGGCCCACATCGCCGAGGTCGAGGAGAGCGGCGGCATGGCGTCGGCCATCGACGCAGGGATCCCGAAGCTGCGCATCGAGGAGGCCGCTGTCCGCACCCAGGCCCGCATCGACTCGGGCCGCCAGACCGTGGTGGGTGTCAACCGGTACCGCTCCGACGGGGCTGACGCCGTCGAGGTGCGCCGGATCGACAACGCCAGGGTCCGGGCCGACCAGATCGCCCGGCTCGAACACCTCCGGGCCGAACGCGACACCGCCGCCTGCGAGGCGGCTCTGGCGGCCCTCACCCGCTGCGCCGACACCGGCGCTGGCAACCTGCTGGGCCTGGCCGTCGACGCGGCCCGGGCGCGGGCTACCGTCGGCGAGATCAGCGACGCCCTCGAAACCGTGTGGGGGCGCCATGTCGCGGAGGTGCGCACCATCTCGGGCGTGTTCAACAGCGAGGTCGGCGACGACGGACAGGTGGCCGACACCCGCGCCCGCGTGGCCGACTTCGAGGCCGCCAACGGCCGCCGGCCCCGGATCCTCGTCGCCAAGGTGGGCCAGGACGGCCACGACCGGGGCCAGAAGGTGATCGCCACGGCATTCGCCGACCTGGGCTTCGACGTCGACATCGGCCCGCTGTTCTCGACGCCTGGCGAGGTGGCCAGACAGGCCGTCGAGAACGACGTGCACGTGGTGGGTGTGAGCTCGTTGGCCGCCGGTCACCTGACGCTCGTGCCCGAGCTGCGCGACGCCCTCGCCGACCTGGGGCGTCCCGACATCGCCATCGCCGTCGGTGGTGTCATCCCGGCCCAGGACCACGATGCGTTGCGGGAGGCAGGTGCTGCCGCAATCTTCCCGCCGGGCACCGTCATCGCCGCTGCGGCCACCGAGTTGCTCGAGCAGATCTCATGAGCGAACCCGTCTCAGGTCCGGCTGGGCGGTCTGCATGAGCCCAACCGTCGACGAGCTGGTCGACGGGGTCCTCGCCCGTGACCGGGCGACCCTGGGTCGGGCGCTCACCCTCGTCGAGAGCACCCACCCCGACCACCGGGGTCGTGCCGCCGACCTGCTGGCGGCGCTGCTGCCACACGCCGGCGGGGCGCACCGGGTCGGAATCACCGGGGTGCCCGGCGTCGGCAAGTCGATGTTCATCGAGGCCCTCGGCACCCAGCTCACCGCCTCGGGACGGCGGGTCGCCGTCCAGGCCGTCGATCCGACCAGCACGGTCACCGGCGGCTCGATCCTCGGCGACAAGACCCGCATGCAGCGCCTGGCCAACGACCCAGACGCCTTCGTCCGGCCATCGCCGTCGGCCGGCACGCTCGGCGGCGTCACCCGCACCACCCGCGAGACCCTGCTGGTGCTCGAGGCGGCCGGCTTCGACGTGGTGCTGGTCGAGACCGTCGGCGTGGGCCAGTCCGAGACCCTCGTGGCCCGCATGGTCGACTTCTTCCTGGCGTTGATGCTGCCCGGCGCCGGCGACGAGCTGCAGGGCATCAAGAAGGGCCTCCTCGAGCTGGCCGACATGATCGCCGTCAACAAGGCCGACGGTGACAACGCCAAGGCCGCACGCACGGCGGCCCGCGACTACTCGGCGGCCCTGCGGCTCACCCACCCGGCCAGCCCCTCGTGGACGCCGCCGGTGGTCACCTGCAGCGGTCTCACCGGCGAGGGCCTGCCCGAACTGTGGGCGCACATCGAGGCGCACCGGACGGCGCTGGTTGCCTCGGGCGAGTGGGACGAACGGCGTCGGGGCCAGCAGCTGGCCTGGATGTGGGCGCTGGTCGAGGACCGGTTGCTGGCCTCCCTCCACGGCGACCCGGCCGTGCTCGAGGTGCTGGCCGACGCCGAACGCCGGGTGCTCGACGGCGCCGAGACCCCCGCCGCAGCAGCCGACCGCATCCTCGACGCCTTCGGCGGCGCCCGCCTATGACGCAGGCCGGTCGGCGGGTCTAGCGTCTCGGGGCAGTGCGGTCGGGGGCCGCAAACTCGACAACCAAGGGGGAGACACGATGGACCGACGAACGTTCCCGCGACGCAGCATGGCCGCCACAGTGGGGGCCGGCACGCTCACCACCACCCGGATGGCCTCGGCCAAGGTGGTCGACGTGGCCGCACCGGGCGACGGGCCCTACGGCTCGCTCGATGGCATCGAGCCCGACGAGAACGGCCTGATCCTGCCCGAGGGCTTCACCTCCCGCATCGTCGCTGTCAGCGGCGACCCGGTCGGCGACACCGGCTACGAGTGGCACCTGTTCCCCGACGGGGCGGCCACCTTCGACGACGGCGAGGGCGGCTGGTACTACACCTGCAACTCGGAGGTCTTCAACTTCCTCACGCCGGGCACGCAACTGGGCGGCGTGTCGGCGATCCACTTCGACGCCGACGGCGGGATCCTCGATGCCTACCGCATCCTCGAGGGCAGCCACTCGAACTGCGCCGGCGGCATCACCCCGTGGGGCACCTGGCTGTCCTGCGAGGAGGCCTACATCGGGGCCGGACTGGTCTGGGAGTGCGACCCGGCCGGCGTCAACGAGGCGGTGGCGCACCCTGCCATGGGCAACTGGGCCCACGAGGCGGCGGCCATCGACCCGGTCGATGAGATGGTGTACCTCACCGAGGACAACCCCGAGGGCCTGCTCTACCGCTATACGCCCGACGCCTACCCCGACCTCTCGGCTGGCACGCTCGAGGCGATGCTCGTCGCCGAGGACGGTTCGGTCTCCTGGGCGGCCGTGCCCGACCCGTCGGCCGCCGAGACGCCGACCCGCGAGCAGGTGCCGGACGCCTTCCTCACGCCGGGCGGCGAGGGCATCTGGTACTACGACGGCTCCGTCTGGTTCACCACCAAGGTCGACAACCGGGTCCACGCCGTGGACCTGCGCGAGCAGCAGTACACGCTGATCTGGGACGGCACCGGTGACCGGCAGCCGCTCACCGGCGTCGACAACATCACCGTCGAGGAGGGCTCGGGCGACCTGTTCGTGGCCGAGGACGGCGGCAACCTGGAGCTCGTCGTCATCTCGCCCGAGGGCGACGTGGCGCCGTTCTGCCGGATTCCCGACCCGGTCGAGGAGAACTCGGAAATCACCGGGCCCTGCTTCAACCCGAACCGGAACCGGCTCTACTTCAGTTCCCAGCGGGGGAAGGGCAACCGACTGGTCCGGGACATCATCGAGTCGATCGACTGGGGCGACGGTACCGAAGGACGGTCCGTGGGCATCACCTACGAGGTCTCCGGCCCGTTCCGCGGCGAGTACGTGCCGCCACCACCGACGACCACCACGACGACGACCACTACGACCACGACGGCTCCGCCGACCACGACCACGACGGCAGCGCCGACCACGACCACGGCGGCGCCCACGACAACGGCCGCACCGACCACGACAACGGCCGCACCGACCACGACAACGGCCGCACCGACCACGACAACGGC
>CAJXIS010000137.1 GCA_913054115.1 uncultured Acidimicrobiaceae bacterium
ACGGCCCCGACGGTGTCGGCTGGCCGCTCGGGGAGCCGGTCTGCGGGGGCCACGCCGATGGCCAGCGGGTACTCGAAGACCGTGTCGGTCAGGTAGCGCTGCTGTCCGTCGCTCAGGAGGAAGGCGAGGAACCGGTTGGCGATGTCTTTGTCGTCGCTGCTGTCGAGCACCGAGGCGGTGGTGATGATCATGAGGCCGCCGTCGTCGCCTGCGGCGAAGCCGTGGTTGGCCGAGCGCTGGGCGTCGCCGTTCTTCTCGACTCCCTGGTGGTTGTAGTAGTGGTTGACGAGGCCGAAGCGCACCTCGTCGCGGCCGACGGCCTCGACGATGGCCCGGTTCTTGGGGTAGAAGTGCGAGCCGTTGGCGACCATGTCGTCGAGCCATGCGATGGCGACGTCGTCGCCGTTGCGGAGCCGGAACACGGTGAACCAGTCCTGGAACGACGAGTTCGAGCCGGGTACGGCGACGAGGTCTGCGTATTCGGGGCCGGTCAGGTCGAACACCGAGTCGGGCAGGTCGGCCTCGGCCACCTCGTCGATGTTGTAGACGAGCACACGGGCCCGGCCGGCGAAGCCGACCCAGTTCCCGTTGCCCGCACGGTTGGCGGCATCGACCTCGGCGAGCACGTCGGCGTCGAGCCCGGCGAGCATGCCGAGGTCGTCGAGGTAGCCGGTCGGTCCGGGGCTCCGCGACAGGAACACGTCGGCTGGGCTCTTGGAGCCCTCGATCTCGAGGGTGAGGGCCATGTCGTTGGAGGAGCCGTAGCGAACCTCGATGGCGATGCCGGTCTCGGCGGTGAAGGCCTCGAAGATGGGTCCGACCAGCTTCTCGGAGCGGCCGGAGTAGATCGTGATCGACTTGTCGTCGTCGCTGCCGCAGGCGCTGAGGCCCGTGGCGCCGACGACGAGGCCGGCGACGAGCAGTGCAGCGACGCCGAGGCGGCGGGCGTGGGTGGAGGGGGAGTGCATTGCTGGAGAAACTCCTGAAGGTCGGTGTCCGCTTGTTGTTAGGGGAACCTAACTAACAGGCATCGAACTTCACAACCCGAGGGCCACTGCTCCCGACCCGACATAGGTCACACCGACGCGGTCGCCCCGGTGGTGGGGCACATCGGCCTCGGTCCGCACCTTGACCGATGGCCCGTCGTCGAGCAGCACGTGGACCATGGCGTCGTGGCCGTAGTACTCGACCAGTTCGATCGTGCCGCTGTCGCCCTCGCCGACCGCCAGGTCCTCGGGCCGCAGCAGCAGGTCGGCCGGGCCGTCGCAGCCGACCAGCACGGGCACCTCGCCGACGGGCGTCTGGCACGAGCCATTCGGCCGGTCGCACCGGAACAGGTTGGCGTCGCCGACGAAGGTGGCAACCCAGCGGTCGGCCGGCCGCCGGTAGAGGTCGTCCGGCGTGCCGACCTGGGCCAGGCGGCCGTCGTGGAGCACCGCCACCCGGTCGCCGAGCACGAACGCCTCCTCCTGGTCGTGCGTGACGAAGATGGTGGTCACGCCGAGGTCGACGAGCAGGCGGTGCATCTCGGAACGGACCTGGAGGCGCAGCGTGGTGTCGAGGTTCGAGAAGGGCTCGTCGAGGAGCAGGACCCCGGGGCGGGGGGCCAGCGCCCGGGCCAGGGCCACCCGCTGCTGCTGGCCGCCGGAGAGCGTGCCGGGCATGCGGTCGGCCACGTCGGCGAGGCCGACCATGGCGAGTGCCTCGTCGACCCGTCCGGAGCGGCGCTGGTCGCGAGGCAGCCCGTAGGCCACGTTGCGCCGGACGTCGAGGTGGGGGAACAGGGCACCGTCCTGGAAGACCATGCCGATGCGGCGCCGCTCGGGCGGCACGAAGGTCCCGTTGCCGGTGACGACGCGGTCGCCGACCGAGATGGTGCCCCGGGTGGGGCGCTCGAGCCCGGCGATGGACCGCAGCAGCGTGGTCTTGCCGCAGCCGCTGGGGCCGAGCAGGGCGACGAGCTCGCCGGGGGCGATCTCGAGGGTGAGGTCGGTGAGCACGGGCGGGCCGTCGTAGGCGACGGAGAGGTCGTTGACGTGGAGCCCGGCTGGGGCGGTGTCGTCGACCCGGGTGGCCCCAATGTTCAGCATGCCTAACAGGCTAGGGGTGGTGGCCCGCACAACCCAAGGCCGCCGTCGGGGCACCGGTCCGCCCTGGTCCTCCGCCGCTGACTACCGTGTCCGGACATGACCGACGTCTCCATCGGCTGGGTCGGACTGGCCGCATCGCTGCTCCTGGTGGCGGTCACGGTCGGCGTGTCGCGGGGGCGGCGGCTCGGCCTCGAGAAGGACCTGGTCGTGGCGTCCGCCCGTGCGGTCGGACAGCTGCTGCTGGCCGGCTGGGCGCTCACGCTGCTGCTCGCCGACGACGTCCCGATCGCCTGGGCCTGGCTCTGGGTGGCCGCCATGGTGCCGGTGGCCGCATGGTCGGCCCGTCGACGCGAGCCCCGTCTGCCGGGGATCATGGCGACCACGGCCGTCGGCTACACGCTCGGCCTGGCCGCCTCGTTGGCCGTGGTGTTCGGCTTCGACGTCCTGCCCTACGAGGCCCGGGTGCTGGTGCCGGTATCGGGGATGGTCGTCGGCAACTCGCTCAGGGTCGTGGTGGTCGCCGCCACCCGACTGGTCGACGGCTTCCGCGACCGGGCCGGCGAGGTCGAGGCGCTGCTCGCTCTGGGCTTCGACCGGCGGCGGGCCTCACGGGACGTCATCGCCGAGGCGTTGCGGCTGTCCCTGCGCCCGCAGATCGAGGTCACCCGGTCCGTGGGAATGGTGTTCCTGCCCGGGGCCCTGACCGGGATGATCCTCGCCGGGGTCGATCCGCTCGACGCCGCACTCGTCCAGGCGGCGATCCTGTTTCTGATTCTCGGCTCGGCGGCGATCACCGGCCTGGTCGTGGTGCTGGGCGGTGCCCGACGGATCGTGACCGCCGACCAGCGCCTGGTGCTCCCCGGTCAGCTCGCCGACTGAGCCCCGAGCGACTTCAGCGCAGCGAGCACGGCGGGGATCGACAGGCCGACCACGTTCTCCCGGCACCCATCGACCCCGGTCACGAAGCCGGCGGCGCCGCCCTGGATGGCATAGGCCCCCGCCTTGTCGAGGGGCTCGCCGGTCGCCACGTAGGCGTCGATCTCGTCGTCGCCCAGTTCCCGGAACGTGACCCGGGTGCGGACCACGCCAGAGATGGTGTAGCCGCCGTGGCACACCGCCAGGCCGCCGACCACCTCGTGGGTGCGGCCCGACAGCCGCTGCAGCATGTCGGTCGCCCAGTCGGGCCGGCCTGGCTTGCCGAGAATGTCGCCGTCGAGGACCACCACGGTGTCGGCGGCCAGACCGGTCTCGTGGCTGTCGACGACGGCGGCGAGCTTGGCCATGGCGAGCCGCTCGACGAGGGCGGCCGGGTCCTCGCCCGGCTCTGGTGTCTCGTCGACGTCGGGCCGACGGACCTTCGGGCTGAAGCCGTGCGCCCGGAGCAGGTCGAGGCGGCGGGGCGAGCTCGAAGCCAGGATCAGCCGCTGGGCGCCGCTAGCCACCGGACACCAGGGCCTCGGCCTCGGCGGGTGGCGGGGTGGCGTCGTCGGGGTCGTCCAGCCAGCCCTCGGGCAGCACGACCCGACGGGGGCCGTTGCGGTGGCTGCGGGGGATGCGCAGCGACGCTGGGTCGAGCACGAGCTCCGGGTCGAGGTCGGCCAACCGGCGGTCGAGGTCGTCGAGCGAGTCGATGGTCTGGAGGCCTCGGCGCATCGCCGGCCCGGTGGCGTAGCCCTTGAGGTACCAGGCGGTGTGCTTGCGGAAGTCCCGGATGCCGTGCGGGCCGGCCCAGTCGACCAGCAGGCGGGCGTGGCGCCGCATCGTGTCGGCCACGTCGGCGAGCCGGGGCGGGTCGCCGGGCTCGTGGCCGCCGGCGTCTGGCGTCGGGCCGAACACGGCGGCCAGGTCGCCGAACAGCCAGGGGCGGCCGAGGCAGCCCCGTCCCACGACGACGCCGTCGCAGCCGGTGCGGCGCATCAGGCGCAGGGCGTCCCACGGCTCCCAGATGTCGCCGTTGCCGAAGACCGGGATCGTGGTGACGGCGGCCTTGAGGTCCGCCACGGCCGACCAGTCGGCCTCGCCCGAGTAGAGCTGCTCGGCGGTGCGGGCGTGGAGCGCCACCGATGCGGCGCCGACGCCCTCGGCGATGCGGCCGGCGTCGAGGAAGGTGAGGTGGTCGGCATCGGTGCCGAGGCGGAACTTCACGGTGACCGGCACGTCATCGGAGGCTTCGACCGCAGCGCCGACGATCGCTGCGAACAGGCGGGGCTTGAGTGGGATCGCCGCACCGCCTCCCTTGCGGGTCACCTTCGGCATGGGGCAGCCGAAGTTGAGGTCGATGTGGTCGACCCGGTCCTCGCCGACGAGCATCCGCACCGCCCGGCCGACGCTTTCGGGCTCGGTGCCGTAGAGCTGGATGCTGCGGGGCGACTCGTCGGGGGCGAAGTGGCTGAGCCGGCTGGTCTTGAGGTGACCGTCAACGAGCCCCCTGGCGGTGATCATCTCGCTCACGTAGAGCCCGGCGCCATGTTCCCGGCAGAGGGTGCGGAACGGGGCGTTGGTGACGCCGGCCATCGGCGCCAGCACGACCGGCGGCCAGACCTCGAGGGGGCCGATGCGGGGTGTCGCGAACTCGCCCGGTGCGGCAGGCACCACATCGGCGTTGACCTCGGTGCGCAGCCCCATGCCCACAAGGCTACGCGTGGGACCTAGCGGGCGAGTCGGAATCCCTGGTGGGAGGTGGTGCTGTCGGGGGTCGTGGCGGATCGGGCTGCCGGACGGTAGCGGTGGCAGTAGCTGTCGTGGCACAGGAACGAGCCGCCCTTGACGACTCGGTCGGTGCCGAACGGCGGTCCGGCGGGATCGACCAGCGGGCGTTCGGCGGGGTGCGCCGTGGCGAACCAGTCGGCGCACCACTCCCAGGCGTTGCCTGAGCAGTTGAACAGGCCGAACCCGTTGGGGGCGAAGGCATCGACCGGGCAGGTGCCGGCGTACCCGTCCTCGGCGGTGTCGTCGTTCGGGAACGTGCCGGTCCAGATGTTGCAGTGGTGCTCGCCGTCGGGCATGAGGTCGTCGCCCCAGGGGAGGCGGGCCTGGTCGAGGCCGCCCCGGGCGGCGTACTCCCATTCGGCCTCGGTGGGCAGCCGGGCACCAGCCCACTCGGCGAACGCCGTGGCGTCGAACCACGACACATGGACGACGGGGTGGTCGGCCCGGCCGGCGAGGTCGCTGTGCGGGCCCTCGGGGTGCCGCCAGTCGGCGCCGTGGACCTGGCGCCACCATTCGGCGCCGACGACGCCGCGGGTCACGGGGAAGTCGTCGGGGAGGTGGCCGGCGAACACGAACGACCAGGTTTCGATCTCGGCAGTGATGATCTGCTCCGCTTCCTCTTCGGCGGTGATGACCTGCTCCGTTTTCCCTTCGGCGGTGGTGACGTGGCCGGTGGCTTCGACGAAGGCGGCGAACTCGGTGGTCGTGACGGCCGCGGCCGAGATGGCGAAGGGGGCGAGTTCGACGTCGCGCACGGGTCCCTCGCCGTCGCCCGGGTAGCGGGCCGGGTCGTCGGTGCCCATGCGGAAGCGCCCGCCGGGGAGGTCGACCATCCGGGTCAGCGGATCGGCGCCCATCACAGGCCCGCCGTGAACTCCCGGATCGCCGTGGCGCACTCGGTGGCGGCCTTGAGGTGGACCATGTGCCCCTGGTCGGGGACGACCACGGTCGCCCGGACGTCGAGGTCGCGCTCGAACAGGCCCGCCGAGGCGGCGAAGCGCTTGTCCCGCTCGCCCAGCAGCACCAGCACCGGGCAGGTGATCTCGGTGAGGTGGTCGATCACGTGCGAGTCGACGTGGAGCGAGATCTCCTCGACGCCGGGCGGCAGGTCCATCTTCGCTGCGGCGGCCGACACCGATGCGTTCCACTCGTCGCGGGCCTCGGCCCTGCGGAAGCCGGGGCCGGTGGCGATCAGCACCAGGGCGGCCACGTCGTCGGGGTGGTCGAGCGTGTGGGCCAACGAGAGGTAGCCGCCGAGGCTGTGCCCGACCAGCACGACCGGCCGGCCGGCCTCGTCGACGACGGCGGCCAGGTCATCGAGGGCGTGCCGCCTCGAGTATTCGCCGGGCGGCGGGGTGCCGCTTTCGCCGTGGCCCCGCAGGTCCCAGGTGGTGACGGCGTGGTCGGTGGCGAGGTCGTCGGCCAGGGCCGACCAGATCGAGCGCTCGTTGGCCCAACCG
>CAJXIS010000138.1 GCA_913054115.1 uncultured Acidimicrobiaceae bacterium
AGCAGATGGTGGGAGCCCGGCACGAGGACATCGACGTGTTCGGCCTGTAGGGCGACGACCTCGAGGCAGCGGTCCAGGTCTTCTATGTGCGCCGCGGCCGGGTGATCGGGCGCAAGGGCTTCGTCGTGGACCGCATCGAGGACCTGTCGCCCGGCGAGCTGGTCGGCGAGGTCGTGGCCGCCCACTACCGGGGCGATCCGCCACAGGGTGTGCCGCGGGAGGTGCTCGTGCCCGACCTGCCGACCGATGCGGACCTGCTGGGGGAGTGGCTGAGCAGGGAGCGGGGCACCAGCGTCCGGATTCGGGTGCCGCAGCGGGGCGACAAGCGGGCACTGCAGGAGACCGTCACCCGCAACGCCGGCGAGGAGTTCATGCGGCACCGCCTCAAGCGGGCCACCGACCACAACAGCCGGGCCAGGGCGCTCAACGAGCTCCAGCAGGCACTCGGGCTGCCAGAGGCGCCGCTGCGCATCGAGTGCTTCGACATGAGCCACCTGCAGGGCACGGACTATGTCGGTTCGATGGTCGTGCTCGAGGACGGCCTCGCCAAGAAGTCCGACTATCGGCGCTTCAAGGTCCGCGACGTGCCGGGCAACGACGACTACGCGGCCATGGAGGAGGTCCTCACGAGGCGCCTCAGCGCTTACCTCGAGGAGGCCGCCCTTCCCGTGGCGGAGCGACCCGGCAGGTTCGCCTATCCGCCGCAACTGCTCCTGGTGGACGGTGGGCTCGGGCAGTTGGGGGTCGCCGAGCGCGTGGTGGCCGAACTGGGCCTGTCTGGGCGGATCCCTGTCGCGGCACTGGCCAAGCGCTTCGAGGAGGTGTTCGTGCCCGGTCGGAGCGATCCGATCCTGCTCCCGCGCGGATCGGAGGCCCTCTACCTGCTCCAGCGGGTGCGGGACGAGTCGCACCGGTTCGCGGTCGCCTACCACCGGCAGTTGCGCTCCCGGCGCATGACCGGCTCGATCCTCGACGGCATCGTGGGCCTCGGGCCGACGCGCCGGAAGCGCCTGGTGAAGGAGATGGGCGGGGTCCGGGCCGTGCAGCGGGCCACCCTTGCGGAGCTGCAGGAGTTGTCATGGCTGCCGGATGCCGTGTCCGAGGCGGTGTACGACAAGGCGCACCGTGAACTGTGAGACGGGCGTCGTGTGCAGGTGTCGTGTGCGGGCGTCGCATCCGGGGACATCTGCCGTGATCGGTGGGCCGGGCCGGACCTCGCCTAACATCGGGACGTGAGCGACTTCCTCGTGCTGACGGGCCTCTCGGGAGCGGGGCGCACGGCGTTCGCCAGCGACCTCGAGGACCTCGGCTGGTTCGTCATCGACCGGCTGCCCCCCGACCTGATGGTGAAGGTGGCCGACCTGGCGCGGGGACCGGAATCCTCCCTCGACCGGGTGGCCTTCGCTCTGCGCGGCGACACCGTCGATGGCGAGACCCTCGCCGGCATCGCCGAGTTGCGCTCACTCGTCGATGGCCTCCGGATCGTGTTCCTCGACTGCTCGACCGAGGTGCTGGTGCAGCGCTACGAGAGCAGCCGTCGCCCGCATCCCCTCGGCGGAGGGGCAGGCCTTGCCGAGACCATCGAAGCCGAACGCACCCTCATGGAGCCCGTCCGCGGCGAGGCGGACCTCGTCATCGACACCTCCGAACTCAATGTCCATGAGCTGCAGGAGAAGGTCACCGGCCTCTACGGCCGTGCCGATGACCGTCCGCTGCGCCTCGCCGTGACCTCGTTCGGGTTCAAGCACGGTGCCCCCCGCGATGCCGATCTGGTACTGGACTGCCGCTTCCTGCCGAACCCGCACTGGGTCGACGAGCTCCGGCCGCTCAGCGGGCGGGATGCACCGGTCCGCGACCACGTGCTGGGGAGCGACCTCGCCAAGGGATTCCTCGAGTGCCTCGACGAAATGCTGGTCCTGCTGCTGCCGGCCTTCGTCGGCGAGGGGCGTTCCTATCTCACGCTGGCCTTCGGATGCACGGGCGGTCGGCACCGGTCGGTAGCGATCGCCGAGGCGGTCGCCGGTTCACTCCGTGAGCGCGGCCAGGATCCGGTCGTGACCCACCGCGACGTCGACCGTGATTCCTGACGTCCTCGGCGTGCAGGGTCCCTCCGGGTGTGACCGATCTACGTCTCGGTTCGCGTGGCGCATCGCCGATCATCGGCTAGCAATGCAGGGGCACATGTCCCTCGAGTTCGACACTTCTCTCGAGCACAACGATGCGGCGGTTCAGCCCCCGCAGGAGGCAGCAGTTCAATGACCGTCCGCGTGGGAGTCAACGGCTTCGGCCGTATCGGCCGAAACTTCTTCCGGGCCGCCCGTGCCCAGGGGGTGAACCTGGAGTTCGTCGCCGTCAACGACCTGGGCTCCATCGACACGATGGCGTTCCTGCTCGCCAACGACTCGGTGCACGGCAGGCTCGATGCGAAGGTGCGGACCACCCGCGACAGCATCGTCGTCGACGGCCAGAAGATCAGGGTCCTTTCCGAGCGCAACCCGGCCGACCTTCCCTGGGGCGACCTCGGCGTCGATGTCGTGATCGAGTCCACCGGCTTCTTCACCTCGCGTGACAAGGCCGCGATGCACCTCGAGGCCGGCGCCCGCAAGGTCATCATCTCGGCGCCGTCCGGCGATTGTGATGCGACGTTCGTGGTCGGCGTGAACGACGACGACTACGACCCGGCCAAGCACCACGTGATCTCCAACGCCTCGTGCACCACGAACTGCTTCGTGCCGATGATCAAGGTGCTCGACGACCGGTTCGGCGTCGAGCGGGGCTTCATGACCACGACGCACGCCTACACCGGCGACCAGAGCCTCGTGGACGGACCGCACAGCGACCTGCGTCGGGCCCGTGGCGCTGCCGTCAACATCGTGCCCACCTCGACCGGTGCCGCCAGGGCGACGAGCCTCGTGCTGCCCAAGATGAAGGGACGCCTCGATGGCATCTCGCTGCGGGTGCCGATCCCCGACGGTTCGATCACCGACTTCGTGGGCACCCTCAGGAAGGAGGCCACGGCCGAGCAGGTCAACGCCGCCTTCGCCGAGGCAGCACGCCGTGGTCCGCTGGCGAAGATCCTCGACTACAGCGAGGATCCGCTGGTCTCGTCCGACATCGTCGGCCGACCGGCCTCGTGCACGATCGACGGCGGCCTGACGATGGCCGCCGGGAACTTGGTCAAGGTCCTCGGCTGGTACGACAACGAGATGGGCTACTCGTCCCGCCTGGTCGACCTCTCGAGGATCGTCGGCACCCGCCGCACCAAGAAGCCGAAGGCCCCGAAGCAGGGGCCGAAGAGGGCCCGCAGGTAGTCGGATCACCGGTCTCGATGGACATCCCACTGCTGGAGGACCTCGGCGACCTGTCGGGTCGGCGGGTCCTGGTCCGTTGCGACTTCAACGTGCCGATGGCCGGAGGGGCAATCACCGACGACCTGCGCATCCGGGCGGCATTGCCGACGCTGCGGTACCTGCTCGATGCGGGTGCCGAGGTCACGGCCTGCTCGCACCTGGGCCGACCGAAGGGGGCGCCGGATCCGGCGTTCGCCATGGACCCGATCCGGGAGCGCCTGTCCGAGCTGGCGCCTGGCGTCTCGCTGCTCGAGAACCTGCGCTTCGACCCCGGTGAGACGGGGAACGACCCGGCATTCGTCGAGCGGCTGGTCGAGGGCCAGGACGCCTACGTCAACGACGCCTTCGGGGCATCACACCGGGCCCATGCCTCGGTGGTCGGGCCCCCGCGGCACCTGCCGTCGGCTGCGGGTCGCCTGCTGGCCCGTGAGGTCGAGGTCCTGGGTGGCCTCCGGGAGTCGCCGAAGCGGCCCTTCGTGGGGATCATGGGCGGCGCCAAGGTCAGCGACAAACTCGGCGTGGTCGAGGCCCTGCTGGACGTCGTCGACGAGCTCATCGTCGGCGGCGGCATGTGCTTCACGTTCCTGGCGGCACGGGGCGCCTCGGTGGGTTCCTCGCTGCTGGAGGAGGACATGATCGAGACCTGTGCCCGCCTGCTCGACTCGGGCGCCCCGATCCGGCTGCCGATCGACCTCACGGCGCTCGGTCCCGGTGGCAGGATCGGCGACCCGTCGGCCGGCGGCGAGGTGCGCCAGGCGGGCACGTCGCTGCCCGACGGCTGGATGGGCCTCGACATCGGCCCCGGTACGGCGGTCGAGTTCTGCGACCTGATCGCCGAGGCCCGCACGGTGCTGTGGAATGGACCCATGGGCGTGTTCGAGGACCCCCGCTTCGCCGCAGGCACCCGCACGATCGCCGAGGCCGTGGCCGACTGCCGGGGCTTCACCGTGGTCGGTGGCGGCGATTCGGCGGCGGCAGCCCGACAGTTCGGGGTGTTCGACCGGATGGACCACGTGTCGACCGGCGGCGGTGCCGCACTGGAGTTGATCGAGCGGGGCGACCTGCCGGGGCTGGCGGCCCTGCGCGGCGACGCCTGAACGCACGAGTCCGAGTACGAGGCGAACGAGGGGACCACACACATGGCAAACACACGGCGGCCGCTGATCAGCGGCAACTGGAAGATGCACCACAACCACTTCGAGGCCATCCAGACGGTCCAGAAGCTGGCCTATGCGCTCAACCCGGCCGACCACGACGCCGTCGATGTCTCGGTGCACCCGCCCTTCACGGACATCCGCTCGGTGCAGACGGTCATCGAGTCCGACGAGATGCGCCTCATCATCGGCGCCCAGCACTGCCACTTCGAGGAGAAGGGCGCCTTCACCGGCGAGGTGTCGCCGGCGATGCTCGCCAAGCTCAACGTGGCGCTGGTGATCGTCGGGCATTCGGAGCGAAGGGAGGTCTTCGGTGAGACCGACGATGACGTGCGGCGCAAGACGGCCGCCGTGATCGCCTATGGCATGACGCCCATCCTCTGCTGCGGCGAGACCCAGGAGGAGCGGGCGGCCGGCGGCACCGACGCCAAGGTCACGGGTCAGGTGAAGGCCGGCCTGGCCGGGCTCTCACAGGATCAGGTGGCCGGCCTCGTGATCGCCTATGAACCGATCTGGGCGATCGGCACGGGCCTCACCGCCACCCCCGAGGACGCCCAGTCGGCCTGTCGGGTCGTGCGCGGGGTCGTGGCCGATGGCTGGGGCCGGGAGGCGGCCGACGCTGTGCGCATCCAGTACGGCGGCTCGGTGAAGCCGGTCAACGCACCCGACCTGATGATGCAGCCCGACGTCGACGGCCTGCTGGTGGGCGGGGCATCGCTCGACCCGGACGAGTTCGCCCGCATCGTGGCGTACCACCGGCTCATCGGCTGATCTCCGGGCTGCGCCGTTAGCCTGTCGCCACCATGTTCGTCGTGACCTCGATCTTCTTCGCCGGCTCGGCGTTGGGCCTCATCTTCCTCGTGCTGCTGCACAGCGGCAAGGGCGGTGGTCTGTCGGACATGTTCGGTGGAGGCATCGGCGCACAGACCGCCGGCTCCACCGTGGTCGAGCAGAACCTCGACCGCATCACCATCGTGACGGCCCTCGTGTTCGTCTTCACGACGGTGGCCCTCGGCTTGATGTTCTAGGCCCGGTTCTCGATCCGGGAGGGGGCTGCCTTCAGTCGTCCTCTTGGCGCCAGGCACCGGCCATGACCTCCGGGTCGGCCAGGTCCAGGCCCTCCATGTCGCAGAGTCGCATCGTGTGGCGTCTGAGAGCGTCCTCGAGCAGGGCATGTTCGGTCGGGTGATGCGGGAGCGAATCCCTGATGTCTCTCCCGGATGGAAACTGTGGCTCGTTGAAGATGGGTCTCCCTGATTGTTGTCGACCAAGGGCGTAGTGCAGGAGCACCGTCCCTTCGAATCTGCAAATTGCGACTCTGCGGTGAGCGCTCAGCGGGCGAAGGCTCCGGCGTGGACGAGGGTTGTGGGGAGCACGAGCGCCTGGCCGACGACCCGGTCGGTGCGGACGTGGTGCTCGATGCCGTGGCCCAGCCCCTCCCTGCGCTCCGACGGGCTGGAGGCGAAGCGGGCGAGGAAGCGCAGTGCCCGGCCGGCCGAGGGGCGACCGTCGGCGGTGGGGTGCTCGAGCAGGTGTGATCGGACGATGGCCCCCCAGTGCGGGCGCAACAGTTCGGTGGATGCGAACAGCTCGGCGGCGACGATGCGACGGCCGTGCGAGACCACGAGGCCGCACTGCCCCGGGAGCGGCCCCATGCCGACGAGTTCCTCGACGGCCTTGCGGCGACCGGGGTCGCGGTCGATGAACTCCGAGGCGTCGGCCATGGCGATGTTGGGGGCGTGGACG
>CAJXIS010000139.1 GCA_913054115.1 uncultured Acidimicrobiaceae bacterium
CGACGCCGACCAACATGTCCGGATCCTGGTCGAGTCGCTCGGGGACCCATTCATGAGCCTCTACCGGAACGACTTCCTCGTGGCCTCGAACGACGACGCAGGCACCGGCCTCTACGGCGCCGGGGCATCCATGGTCGTGGTGGCACCCGTATCCGGTACCTACGACCTCGATATCAGCATGCTGGGCGATGTCCCTGCCGGCTACCGCGTCACGGTCCTTGCGGGAGAGGATCCGGTATGCCGTTGACGAGCGTGCTGTCCACGGAGAAGGATGCGTGGCCATGACCGGCACCCCCCGTGTCCCGCATCGGCTACCAGCCACCTGATCCGATCGGGCACCCGCCGCTTTACGACTGGCCGCCGCGCCCTGTGGCGACGCTGAAGTGGATCGTCACCGGCCTCATGTTCCCGTGGGGTTTCTTTTTCACGGCCCTGGCCGTCGTGACCTGGCGCTGGCTGACGCCCGCAGCATCGACGATGCAGTCCCTGTCGCCGGCCTGGATGGGCCTCATCTGGCTCCGCAACGCCGCCCTGCTCACGATCGTCGCCGGAGGACTGCACTGGTGGCTCTACATCCGCCGCTCACAGGACCTCGACTTCAAGTTCAACGTGCGCTGGCCGGCGACCGACAGCCGCAAATTTCTATGGCGCCACCAGGTGAAGGACAACATCTTCTGGAGCGTCGTCAGCGGCGTCACCGTCTGGAGCATCTACGAGTCGCTGACCATGTGGATGTGGGCCGACGGGCGCATCCCGCGGGCCGAGTGGGGGAGCGCCCCTGTCTACCTCGGACTGCTGGTCCTCGGCGTGTTTTTCTGGGGGACCACCCACTTCTACCTCAACCACCGGCTCCTTCACTGGGAGCCGCTCTACCGGACTGCCCACGAGCTGCACCACCGCAACACCAACAGCGGGCCCTGGACCGGCATCTCGATGCACCCGGTCGAGCACCTCGTGTACTTCACGGTGTTCCTGCTCTGGTGGGTCGTGCCGGCCCACCCCGTGATCTTCATCATGACCGGCTTCTTCAACGGCATCAGCCCGTCGATCTCGCACTCGGGCTTCGACGAGGTGGTCCTTGGGGGCCGCTTCCGCGTCTCGGCTGGCGATCAGTTCCACCACCTGCACCACCGCTACTTCGAGGTCAACTACGGCAACACCCCGTCGCCCATCGACAAGCTCTTCGGCACCTGGCACGACGGCACCCCCGAAGCCCACGAAGCCTTCAAGGACCGTCGTCGGGCCGAGAGGACCTGACCGTGGCCCGCCCCACGCCCGCTGACCTCGACGCCATCGGCGCAGCGTGGCAACCGGACCCGCACGCTTCGTCGACGCTGGGGGCCGACGCCTACACCGACCCGGCATGGCTCGACCTCGAACTCGATGCCATCTTCTCCCGGTCATGGCAGTGGGTCTGCCACGTCGAGCAGCTCCGCGAGCCCGGCGCCTACGTGACGGCCCAGGTGGCGGGCCACCCGGTCGCCATCACGCGTGCCGCCGATGGCGAACTGAACGCCTTCTACAACGTGTGCCGCCACCGTGCCCATCAACTCCTCGAGGGTGCAGGCACCACACGGCGCATCGTGTGCCCGTACCACGCCTGGACCTACGGCCTGACCGGCCAGTTGATGGGGGCACCGCTCACCCAGGACCTCATCGACTTCGACGTCGCCGACATCTGCCTCCACGGTGTGCGGGTCGAGGAGCTCGCAGGGTTCGTCTACGTCAATCTGGATGCCGAGGCAGTACCGCTGATCGAACAGTCGGGCACCCTCATCGAGGAACTCGCACGGGTGGCGCCCGACATCGAGCGCCTCACCTTCGCCCACCGCCTGACCTACGAGATCGCCTCCGATTGGAAGAACGTCGTCGACAACTTCCTGGAGTGCTACCACTGCCCGGTCGCCCACAAGGACTTCTGCACCCTGGTCGAGATGGACACCTACGAGGTCGTGACCGACGGCATCTGGTCCCGGCAGTACGCCGAGGCCGGCAAGACGGCGAACTCGGCCTATGACGTCGAGGACGCCTCGGTCACGATGCAGACCGTCTGGTGGCTCTGGCCCAACACCTGTCTGCTGCGCTTCCCGGGTCGCCCCAACTTCATGGTCCTGCAGATCCTCCCCGACGGACCCGGACGGACCCGGACGGACCCGGACGGACCCTCGAGACCATCGACTTCTACCTCGAGAAGCCCGAACCGTCCCCAGCCGAGGTCGAGGCGATCCGCTACATCGACGATGTCCTGCAGGTCGAGGACATCGCGATCGTCGAGAGCATCCAGCGGGGCATGGCCTCGCCGGCCTTCGAAGCCGGACGCATCGTCGTCGAGCGAGTGCCGGGAGGCGAGGAGAACCCGTCCGGGCGATCCGAGCACGCCGTCCACCACTTCCACGGCCTCCTCCTCGACGCGTATCGTCAGGCGCTGGAGTAGAGCCGGCGTCGGCTAATGTTGCGCAACCTCGAGTCTGGGCAGGCAGCGAGGCGAAAAGGTGTGTGCCCTCAGCCCTGTTGACGAACGACGGAGTGAGTGGCCATGCGATTCGGGTACTTCCTGAACCAGAACAACCTCGGCAACGCCAAGCCCTTCCACCAGGTGGTGGACGAGGGTCGGCAGATCGCCCGCTACTGCGACCGCAACGGCTGGCACTCGATCTGGACCACCGAGCACCACTACGGACACGAGGGCCTCGAGGTCTGCGCCAACCCTGCCCTGATGGGCGTCGACCTCGCCGCCCACACCGAGCAGATCCGCATCGGCCAGGCCGCCAACATCATCACCTTCCGGCACCCGGTCCAGCTGGCCGAGGACCTGGCGATGCTCGACCACATGAGCGGCGGACGCCTCGAGGTCGGAATCGGCCGCGGCGTGTACCCCCGCGAGACCATGAACATGAACCCCACCGCGGACGTGCGCACCCCCGAGGTCAACCGGCGGCTCTTCGCCGAGACCCTCGAGGTGATGCGCCGGGCATGGACCGACGAGTTCTTCTCGTTCGACGGCGAGTTCTTCACGTTCCCGTACCCGGGCATCACCTTCAACCACGACATGAGCCCGCCGCTGCCGGCGAACACCGACCCGGAAACCGGCCACATCACCGCACTGTCGGTCATTCCCAAACCACTCCAGGACCCCCACCCACCGCTGTGGCAGGTGGTCGACACGCCGCCGTCGATCGAGTTCGCAGCGCGCAACGGGTTGCAGGCCATGTTCTGGATCCCGCCCACCGACTCACTGCTGCCCCGGTTCGAGACGTACCGGGACTTCGCATCGGAGGCCCGCGGCGAGGAGGTCCCCATGGGCGAGGGGGTCGCCGTGCTGCGCGACCTCTTCGTGACCGAGACGATGGCCGAGGCAGAGCGGTTGGGCGGCGACGGGATCGTCCGGTACATGCGGTGGGTCTGCGAGTTCCGGGGGCTCGGCAACCACCGCTATCCCGGCGAGGAACTCCCCGAGACAGAAGGGAAGCTCGACCTACTCACCTACGACTGGCTGCACCCGCGCAACATGCTGTTCGGCACGCCCGAGTACGTCGCCGAGAAGATCCACGAGATGAAGGAGAAGCTGAACCTGCAGACCCTGCTGGTCTGGTCCAGCTTCCCGGGGGTGCCCCACGAGGCGGCCATGGACAGCATCACGATGTTCACCGAGCAGGTCATGCCGCTGTTCACGGAGGCCCCCGGGTCCGGCGACGCGGCCCCCGCAGGCGCGGACATCGGCACGGGGTGAGCGTCGACACGCACTTCCGGATCGAGGGCGGGGGAGGGGCGACCCCTTTGATCCTGCTCCACGGGGTCGGCCTCGACCTCACGATGTGGGACGGGGTCGTCGATGCACTGGCGGCCGACCGTCAGGTGCTCCGGTTCGACCTGCTCGGGCATGGTGGGACGGAGGACCCACCCGGCGAGCGCACGATCGAGGACTTCGTGACGCAACTCCTCGAGCTCGTCGAGGCCGTCGGGTTCGACCGACCGGACGTGGCCGGGCTCTCCATGGGCGGGATGATCACGCTCGCCGCCGCCGCCCGCCATCCGGAAGCCTTCCGCCGGATCGCCCTGCTCAACACGGTGTTCAGGCGCACCCCGGAGCAACTGGCGGGCCAGCGGGAGCGCCTTGCCGCCACCGAGGCTGCCGGGATGGCCGTCGTGGCCGACATGGCCATCGACCGCTGGTTCAGCGCCGAATGGCAGGCGACGCATCCCACCGAGACCTGCACCGTCCGCGACCGCATCCTCGCCAACGACCTCGGCGCCTACCTGAAGGCCTACCGGGTCTTCGTGGATGACGATCCGCTGATGCCGGGCGGCGCCGAGTGGATCACCGCCCCGACGCTGGCCATGACCGGCGAACTCGATCCGGGCTCGACGCCGGAGATGAGCCGGGCACTGGCGGCAGCCGTCCCGGGCGGGCAGGCTGTGGTCATCCCCGACCTCCACCACCTTCCCCCCATCGAGGCACCCGACGTCTTCGTCCGGTCCCTCCTCGACTTTCTCGACCAGGAGCACACCCTGTGAACGATCCACTGACCACGTACCTCATGTACATCGACGGCGAGTTCTGCGAGGCCTCCGACGGTGGGCGCTTCGAGTCCCTCAACCCGGCGACCGGCCTGGCCTGGGCGACCGCCCCGGCGGCCACGGAGGCCGACGTGGACCGGGCCGTGCGTGCCGCCCACCGTGCGCTCAACGAGGGCGACTGGCCGGCCATGAGCGCCACCCAACGCGGCAAGCTGCTGTTCCGCCTCGCCGACCTGGTGGAGGAACACGCCGAAATGCTCGGGTCCGTCGAGACCTCCGACAGCGGCAAGCTGGCGGTCGAGACGCGTGGCCAGTCGGCCTACGTCGCCGAGTACTACCGCTACTACGGGGGCCTGGCCGACAAGATCCAGGGCGCCACGCTGCCGATGGACAAGCCCGACATGCACGTGTACACGCTGCGGGAGCCGATCGGGGTGGTGGCGGGCATCGTGCCCTGGAATGCCGAGATGCTGCTCACCGCCACCAAGGCCGCTCCGGCGCTCGCAGCGGGCAACACCGTCGTGATCAAGTCCTCCGAGGAGGCCCCGGCGCCGGTACTCGAGTTCGCCCGCCTGGTCGACGAGGCCGGCTTCCCGCCGGGGGTGTTCAACCTCATCACCGGCTTCGGGGAGCCCTGTGGCCGGGCGCTGACCAGCCACCCGCTGGTCAGCCGGGTGTCGTTCACCGGTGGCACCGAGGCAGCACGGAATGTCGTCGTCAACACGGCGAACAACTTCGCCCACCTGTCCCTCGAGCTCGGCGGCAAGTCGCCGATCCTGATCTTCGACGATGCCGACCTCGAGGGTGCCGTCAACGGCGCCGTGGCCGGCAACTTCGGGGCCAGCGGCCAGAGCTGTGTTGCCGGCTCGCGGGTGTTCGTGCAATCGGGCATCCACGCCGAATTCATCGACCTGGTGGTGCAGCGGGCCGAAGCGGTCCGCATCGGCGACCCCCTCGACGCCGACACGCAGATGGGACCCCTCGCCACACAGGCCCAGCGCGACCGGGCAGAGGCCGTCATCGCCGAGTCGGTGGCCCAGGGAGCCACCCTGCACACCGGCGGTCGGCGGCCCGACGGCTTCGACACAGGCTGGTACTTCGAACCGACCCTGCTGGCCTGTCCGGACCAGAGCATCCGCAGCACGCAGGTCGAGTTGTTCGCACCGGTGATGTCGGTCCTCGAGTTCGAGACCGAGGAGGAGGCCATCGCCCTCGCCAACGACACCGAGTTCGGCCTCGGCTCCGGGATCTTCACCGAGAACCTGGCACGTGCCCACCGGGTGGCGAAGGCGCTCCGCTCCGGAATCGTCTGGATCAACACCTACCGGGCCATCTCGCCGATCTCGCCGTTCGGGGGCTTCGGCCAGAGCGGCTACGGACGCGAGGCCGGCCTCGACGTCATGCAGGAGTACACCCGCAGCAAGGCCGTCTGGATCAACACCTCACAGGAACCGATGGCCAACCCCTTCGTCATGCGCTGAGCGCGTGTTCGACGACGCCCTTTCACGATCGGCCGCCATGGGCTCGGCCGAATGGGGTCGTGCGCCGGTCGTTCCCTAGGTTGGGGCCAGGCGCTCAGGGAGAGCAGAAATCAGGGAAAGGCAGCAAGACCGTGCACCACGCCGAACAGGTCGCACAGATCAAGACGATGCTCGCTCGCCTCGACAGCGGTATCACCGTCGATGCGG
>CAJXIS010000140.1 GCA_913054115.1 uncultured Acidimicrobiaceae bacterium
CCAGGACCAGATGACCCGCTTCGTGCGCAACGACGACTACTGGAACGGCGACGTCTACCTCGACGCCGTCGAGTTCTACGTCTACACCGACTCCGAGATCGCCGCCGACGCCATGGCGGTGGGCGACATCGATGTCCTGGGCACGACGAACGTCGATGCGATCCTGGCCCTGCGTGAGATCGACGGCCTCACGTTGATCGAGGACGACTCCGGCGAAGAGGGGTTCGGCATTCTCAACACCTCCAAGGCGCCGTTCGACGACATCCGGGCCCGCAAGGCGCTGACCTACGCGACCGCCAGACAGGATTACCTGGACTTCATCGGTCAGGGCATCCTGCGACCGGCCGACACCTGGTTCGGGCCAGGACATCCGTACCACAATCCGGATGTCGTCCAGGAGGCCGACTCGCCCGACCTGGCCACGCCGCTGGTCGACGAGTACTGCGCCGAGCTCCCCGACAACTGCACCGACGGCAGGATCAACATGGAGTTCCAGTTCTCCGGGCCGTCGGTCATCCAGGAGCGCGTCTACGACATCCTCTCCGAGGGTTGGAGCGACCACTTCAACATCACCAAGGAGATGCTGCTCCAGGACGACCACATCACCCAGGTAGCGTTCGGCCTCTACGACTGGGTCACCTGGCGTCAGATGGGTGTCCAGGATCCCGACGTGGATGCGCTGTGGCTGCTCTGCGATGCCATCGGTGGCCTGTCGTTGAACTGGCCCCGCTACTGCGACCCGGCACGTGACGACCTCCTCTACGCACAACGTGCGAGTTCCGACGAGGCCGAGCGGGCCGAGATCTGGAAGGAGGTGGTGGCGATGGTCAACCAGGACTACACCTACATCCTCTTCAACCACACCCTCTGGTCCAGCGCCTTCTCGTCGAGGGTCCAGAACATCTGCGGGCCCACATCGCCCGATGGCGTCACGCTGATGTGCACCGTCAACGGGGGCAACGGCGTCGGCTACCTCTGGATCGAGGAGTAGGGAGTAGCAGTACGAGACAGAACAGAACGCCGGCCGCGAGGAACCAGTAGGTGATTCGGTTCCTCGCGCGCCGGCTGGTCGCCCTGTTCGCCGTCCTGCTGGCGGTCACCGCCCTGGCATTCGGATCGCTCAACGTCCTGGGCGACCCCTTGTTCAACGTGGTGGGGTTCATCGCCTCGGTCGACTGCGACGCGGTGCTCGCCGGCGAGATCGAGGACATCTCCGGCCAGACGGCCGGCGGACGCGGCGACTGCGAGGTCATCCAGGCGGCCAGGAAGGAACACCGCCTGGACCGTGCCCTGCCGGTCCGGTACGTCCTCTGGCTGGGGGACATCGTCCGGGGCGACTTCGGCACCTCGTTCAAGAACGAGATGCCGGTCCGACAGGTACTCGCCGACAAGCTCCCCAAGTCGATCCTGCTCATGACGGTGGCCGAGGTGATCGGCATCGTGATTGCGGTCCCCTGGGCGATCGTTGCGGCCTACCGGGCGAACCGTCGTTTCGACCGGGCTTCGACGGTGACCTCGTTCGGCCTGCTGGCGGTCCCGAACTTCGCCATGGGCATCATCCTCTTCTACTTCTTCGTCGTCCGATGGCAGATCTTTCCGAGCCGGTTCGAGGACACCGACCTGGCCGCACGGCTGAAGTCGATGGTGCTGCCGGGGTTGACACTCGGCCTGCCGTTGGCCGCCACCTACCAGAGGTTGCTGCGCACCGACCTCATCACGACGCTGCAGGAGGACTTCATCCAGATGGCCAGGGCCAAGGGCATGACCGACCGCTGGGTGATGTTCCGGCATGCGCTGCGCCCTTCCCTGTTCTCCCTGGTCACCGTGTTCGGCATCAGCACCGCCGGCCTCATCGGCGGTGCGCTGGTGGTGGAGCAGATCTTCTCGATACCGGGCATCGGACGGGCTGTGGTCGAGGCGGTCATCCGCGACGACTTCCCGATCGTGCTCGGATCCGTCGTGGTCATCGCCACAGGCTTCGTGGTGATCAACTTCTTCGTCGACATCATCTACTCGTTGATCGACCCGCGGGTGCGCCGCGATGACTGAGCCTGATCCAGATTTTGGCACAATGACGCGTACGGCGTCCGATGCGGTGATCGACACCACGACGCGCCGCCGCCTGGGATTCGGCTTCTGGGTGTCGGTCGGTTGGCTGTTCCTGATCATCGGTGTCGCGGTCCTGGCGCCCTGGCTGCCGATCGCCGATCCGAACGAGACCGGCTACGGCGGTCGCCTCGACGGACCCGGCTGGGCGGCCTGGTTCGGGACCGACACCAACGGCCGCGACATGTTCTCCAGGACGATCTGGGGTGCCCGGGTGTCGCTCACCGTGGGATTCATCGCCATCGTGGACGGGATCCTCATCGGGGGAACGCTCGGCCTCATCGCCGGCTACTTCCGGGGCGCCGCCGACCGGGTCATCTCGTTCGTCTTCTTCGCCCTGCTGTCGTTCCCCGGCCTGGTGCTGGCGCTGCTGATCATCGCCAGCCTGGGCAGCAGCCTCATGGTGGTGTCGATGACGCTGGGCATCCTGTCGATCGCCCCCGTCGGACGCCTGGCCAGGGCAGCCACCCTCACCTTCGCCGAGCGCGAGTTCGTCCAGGCGGCCCGGGTGCTCGGGTCGACGCATCGTCGGATCATGGTGCGCGAGCTGCTGCCGAACGTGATGATCCCCATGAGCGCACTGGCCCTGCTCGGCATGGCCATCACCATCGTCGCCGAGGGCGGACTGGCTTTCCTGGGCCTCTCGGTCTCCGACGGGTTCTCCTGGGGGAAGATGATCCTGCTCGGATCATCCCCCCGCACGCTGCGGAACGGACCGTGGGTGGCGATGATGCCCATCGGCGCCATGTTCCTCACCGTCCTCGCCCTCAACTTCGCCGGCGATCGCCTCCGCCAGTACCTCGACGTCCGAGAGCTGGCGTTTTGATGGGAGACCAGTCGATGAACGGCACCGTGAACGGGCAGCCGCTGCTCTCGGTTACCGACCTGCGCGTGGGGTTTGCCACCCAGCGGGGGCTCGTGCGTGCCGTCGACGGCGTGTCGTTCGACCTGTTCGCCGGCAAGACCCTGGGGATCGTCGGCGAATCGGGCTCCGGCAAGTCGGTGACCGCCAAGACGCTGATGAACCTGCTGCCCTCCTACGCACGTGTGGAGGGCTCGGTCATGTTCGACGGACGGGATGTCCGCGAACTGGCGGCACAGAAGGAGAAGCACTTCTGGGGGGTCGAGATGACGATGATCTTCCAGGACCCCATGACGTCCCTGAACCCCGTCAAGAAGGTGGGCGAGCAGATCGCCGAGTCGCTGCGGGTGCACCTCGGACGCAGTCGGAAGGAGGCCCGCGACGAGGCCGGCGACCTGCTCGAGACGGTCGGTATCCCCGAGGCCCGGAAGCGGTTGAGCCAGTACCCCCACGAACTCTCGGGCGGCCTGCGCCAGCGTGTGGTGATCGCCATGGCGCTGGCCTGTTCGCCCCGGCTGCTGATCGCCGACGAGCCGACCACCGCCCTCGATGTGACCGTCCAGAAGCACATCCTCGACCTGCTCGACGAACTCCGCGAGGAGCGGGGCATGGCGATGATCCTCATCACCCACGACCTCGGCGTGGTCAAGGGCCGGACCGACGACATCATGGTCATGTACGCCGGGCGCACCATGGAGCAGGCCGACACCGCAACGCTGTTCTCGACAATGCGCCACCCCTACACCGAGGCGCTGCTCGAGACCATTCCCCGGATCGACATGCCGAGCCACACGAGGCTCGTTCCGATCCCCGGCCGTCCCCCCGACCTGATCGACATCGCGCCGGGCTGTCCGTTCGCCCCGAGGTGCCGCTACAGCGTGGATGCGTGCGTCGTCGAGTGCCCCAGCCTCGAGGGCCACGGCACCGCCCACGTCTGTGCCTGCCATAAGCCGGTCGGTACCGAAGCCGGGATCGCGGCTCGTGCCGCCAACGAACAGCAGGGAACCACACCGACAGGTCTGGACATGGGGCTCTTCGAGGGTGCCGGTAGCCGGTCGGGCACGGGAGCAGGGAACTAGTGGCTGGCAGCGGCACGATCCAGTTGCGCGATGACGACGACATCGTCCTGCGCGTCGAGAACCTCGTCGTCGAGTTCCCGGTCGGCCGCCACCAGGTGGTGCACGCCGTGTCGGACCTCAGCTTCGACGTGCGGCGTGGCGAGACGCTCGGGATCGTCGGCGAGTCGGGCTGCGGCAAGTCCACCACCGCCCGCGCGATCGTGCAGATTCCCCGACCGACGTCAGGGACCGTCGTGCTCGATCCCGGCAGCGACCGTGAGGCGGAACTCACGGCCCTTCACGGCGAGTCGTTGCGCGAAGTGCGCCCCCGTCTGCAGATGATCTTCCAGGACCCCATCTCCTCGCTGAACCCCCGGCGCTTCGTGCGCGACATCGTGGCCGAGGGCCTCGCCATCTGGCAGAAGGACCACAGCGGGCCGCACTCCCAGGCCAGGATCGATGAGGTCCTCGAAGCGGTGGGGATCGATCCTGAGGTGGCCGCCACCCGGCGTCCGCACGAGTTCTCCGGCGGCCAGTGCCAGCGAATCTCCATCGCCAGGGCGGTCGCCCTCGATCCCGAGATCCTCGTCTGCGACGAGCCGGTCTCGGCGCTGGACGTCTCGGTCCAGGCCCAGATCCTCAACATCCTCGAGGACATGAAGCAGCGCTACGGCCTGACGCTGTTGTTCATCAGCCACGACCTGTCGGTGGTGCGCAACGTGAGCGACCGTGTCGTCGTCATGTACCTCGGCAAGATCTGTGAGATCGGGGCCGCCGACACGCTGTACTCGTCGCCGGCCCACCCCTACACGAGGGTGCTGCTGGCCTCTGCGCCCGAGCCGGCCCCCACGGTCGATCCCTCCGATGCGGCGATCGGCGACGAGATTCCGTCACCGATCAACCCCCCGTCCGGCTGCCGGTTCCGGACCCGTGGTCCGAGGGCCACGGACCTGTGCGCCGCCGAGGAGCCGCAGGTTCAGCAGCTGGGCGAGGACCACTTCGTCGCCTGCCATTTTCCCACGCTCGGCTAGCAGGGCACTGACGAGGGACCCCTGTAGGGGGGGTGGGTGAAGCTCTACCCGATCTCAGCCAGCAACGCGTCCTCGTACGCCCAGTCGAAGTCGCGGCCGCCGGTGGCGACGTGCCAGGCGTGGGTGTGGGCGACCATCGAGGCCAGGTCGTGCTGCGGCTCCCAGCCTGTGTCGCGGCGCAGGGCGTCGATCGAGAAGACCACGTTGCGGTTCCAGCGGTGGATGTTGGGTGCCAGGCGGGGGATCACCGTGGCGAACCGGAACCGGTGCCGGATGGCGGCCTGACGGCGCCGGGCCTCCTCGCTCGTTCGGATGTCGATGTTCGGACGCGATGCGCCGGACCCCCTGGCAGCTTCGCCTTCTGGGTTGATCTCGATGTTCCCGTCCCAGAAATCGTCCATGAAGCCATGGGGGACGAGCCGGATGTCGGGTTCGACGCCGAGGACCTCGGCGGTCGTGCGGACGTAGCCGAGGTCGGTGTGGAAGTTGCGGCCGGTCAGGTTGTAGCGGTTGCCGATGGTGCGCTCCTCCTGCATCAGCGCCACGAGTGCACGGGCCTGGTCGTCGACGTGGCCGACCTGGCCGAGGGTCATCCCGTCGCCGGGGACGAGGATCGGCCGTCCGGCCTCGAGGCGGGCGAACATGCGCTGTTCGCGGTCGGGGATGATGTTGCGCGGCCCGTAGACCATCGAGAAGGCGGCGATGGTGGCGGGGAAGCCCCGCTCGGCGTGCGCCCCCCACAGCAGGTCCTCGCAGAGCAGCTTGTGGAGGCCGTACTCGATCTGGGTGTCGCCCCGCTCGACCGGGTGCTCCTCGGTGATGGGGAGCAGGTCGGCGGCCCCGTAGATCACGGTCGAGCTGGCGAAGACGTAGTGGCCGACCCTGCCGTCGAGGAGGTCGACCATGAGCGCCACGTCCTCGGGGTGGTAGGCGGTCATGTCCTGGACGACGTCGAATTCGAGCCCGGTCAGTGCCTCGCGGACCTGGTCGTGGTCGGAGCGGTCGGCGGTGACGCGGTGGATGCCGTCGGGGAGCGGCGCCTCGGTCCTGCCGCGGTTGCAGATCGTGACGTCGTGCCCGCAGCGCACGAGTTCGTGGACGAGGGCCAGGCCGTTGAACTGGGTGCCGCCCATGACGAGC
>CAJXIS010000141.1 GCA_913054115.1 uncultured Acidimicrobiaceae bacterium
CTGTGCCAGCAGCGAGGTGGCCACGTGAACGACGGCCACTCCCCGGTGGTACGAGGCCGCCGCGAAGCCGGCCACGTCGGTGACCACGCCACCGCCGACGCCGACGACGACATCGCCACGCGTGAGCCCCCATCTGGCGAATGAACGGCAGAGTTCCTCGACGGTCGCCATCGACTTGGCCCCTTCGCCATCCCCGATGGCGAAGACCTCCTGCTCGAGGCCGGAGTCCACGACAACGCCGATGTTCGGCTGGGTCACGATCGCCGCACGCCGGGCCGCACCCGGCAGGACCTCGGCGAGGTGTGACGATGCGCCGGGGCCCACCAGGACCGGGTACGACCGGTCACCGGGCAGTGCCACGTCGATGCGGATCATGTCGGATCCCCCGATCGGCCTTCCAGATACGCGTGCACCTCGTCGGCGACATCGGCGGCGGATCGGTCGTCGGTGTCGATGGCGAGGTCGGCCGTCGCCTCGTAGAGGGGTGCCCGCTCTTCGATCAGACGGCGCAGGACGTCGACCGGGGCATCTCCCTGGAGCAGCGGCCGGCCGTGGCCGTCGCCGACACGTCCGGCGGCCGTCTCCGGGGTCGCCCGCAACCAGACCACGTGCGAGCGTGCCACCAGGGCATCCCGGTTCGCCGATCGACCGAGCACACCACCTCCGGTCGAGAGGACGATCGGCTCGAGCAGTTCGAGGGCCCGTTCGAGGCTGGCCTGCTCGGCGTCGCGGAAGCCGTCCTCACCGAGTTCTGCGAACAACACGCCGATGCTGCGCCCGGTGTCGGCCTGCACCCAACGGTCCAGGTCGATGTGGCGCCGCCGGCTCCGCTCCGCCACGAGGGCGCCGACCGATGTCTTGCCGGCGCCCATGCCCCCGACGAGGGCCAGGTGGGGTCGATGTTCCGGGGACATGGATGCAGGCTAGCGACGGGGCCGCTCCCGGTCGGGTGAATAGGAAATCGACGGGCTGTCGGAACAGGTCGGGTGGACGGGGACCGGATCGGCGTCGCCTCCTGGCCGTCGGCTCAGGGGTGCAGCAGCGTGACCAGCAGCGTCGCCGCCAGCAGTCCCGGACCGAACGGCAACGGACCCGCACCGATCCGGCCCCGGCGGACCACCACGGCACCCAGCAGGGTCAGCAGCGCCGCCAGCATCAGGACGACGGCGATGCCCGAGGCGAACTCGTCGCCGGTCTCCCACCCGACCTGGAGGCCCAGAGGCACCGCCAGGCGCACGTCACCTCCGCCGAGCGACCGGGGGGAGACAAGGTGCAGCCCGAGCAGCAGCCCGCCGAACACCAGGGCACCGACCAGTGTCCAACCGAGGCGGTCCCCGCCACCGGCGACGAGCACGTCGACTCCGTGGATCACGACCAGCCCGACACCGAGCACCCAGATCCACCGGGTTGGCAGTCGTTGCTCCCGGAGGTCGATCCGTGCGAGGACGAGCGAGCCGACCAGCAGCCAGGTGAACGCCGGCAGGTCGGCGACGGCCACTGCGCAGTCGGTCCGTCAGCCGGCTGAGCGTGCGGAAAGTGCCGCACGGGCGGCCGCTTCCATGGCCGCCACCGGTGCCTCGGCCCCTGTCCAGAGCGAGAAGGCACGAGCGGCCTGGAAGAGCAGCATCGAGAGGCCCCCGTGGGCCTCGATCCCCTGCCGGCGCAATACCGCCAACCAGGGGGTTTCGAGCGGGTGGTAGATGAGATCGACCGCCACCTGCCCGACCCGGAACACATTCGGGTCGATCGGCATGCCCTCGGCCGCTGCGCCCGACATGCCCACCGGCGTGGCGTTGACCACCAGGTCAGCGTCGGCGACTGCCTGCGCTGCTGCGGCAGGTGGAACCACCCGGCCGACCGCCCCGGCCAGTTCGGCGGCCGACCCGGCCCGCCCGATCGTGCGGTTCACCACGACGATGTCGGTCGCCCCGGCAGCCCCACACGCCTCGACCACGGCCCTGGCGGCTCCCCCGGCACCGACGACGACGACCCTTCGGCCTTCGACCGTGATCCCGGCGTCGTGGGCCAGCCCGTCGAGGAAGCCACCACCGTCGGTGTTGTGGCCGACCATGCGGTCGCCGTCGGGAACGAGGCAGTTCACCGCCCCGAGGCGGGCGGCTGCAGGGGTGAGCTCGTCAGCGGCTGCCGCTGCCGCCGCCTTGTGCGGCATCGTCACGGACAGCCCGGCGACACCCAGCGACCGCATCCCGTCGAGTGCCCGGGGAAAGTCGCCCTCGGCCACCTCGAACGCCGTGTAGGTCCAGTCCAGGCCGGTGGCGGCGAAGGCTGCGTTGAGCAGGGTCGGCGACAGGGAGTGCCGGACCGGCGAGCCGACGACCGCCGCCAGGCGCGTGTTGCCGCTGACCGGCGGCCGGTGGTCGACCGCTGCGCCCGGGGTCATCCTTTGCTCATCCACAACCCAGATCCTTCTCGACGCAGACACGCCGCGCACGCTCGAATTCATCAGCCGTCACGGCGAACGTGTGCGCCCCGGTCACGCCGTCCTCGTCCGTTCGGACGTAGTACATCCACGGGCCGTCGGCCGGGTCGAGGGCCGCCTCGAGCGACGCCCGACCGGGAGCGGCGATGGGCGTCGGCGGCAGGCCCGACGTCACCCGGGTGTTCCACAGCGACTCGATCGCCAGGTCCTCGTGGGTGAGCGGCTCGCCGGCGGTCTTGCCGACGGCGTAGCGGGTGCTGGCGTCGATGCCGAGGGTCCAGCCCTGGTCGAGTCGATTGTGGATGACCCGGCTGATGCGGGCCCGGTCGACGTCGATCAGTGCCTCCTCCTCGATCAGGGATGCGACGATGATCACCTCGTAGGGGGTCAGGCCGAGGTCGGCGGCACGTTGCTCGATGCCCAGGTCGCGAACCACGGTGAGGAACTGCCGGTGCATCCTCGTGACCAGGTCGAGTTCGTCGCCGAGGGACTCCTCGGCCAACTGGTAGGTGTCGGGAAAGAGCAGGCCCTCGACGAGCAGGTACGGCAGGTCGGTCGGGTAGTGCTCCCACACAAGGCGTTCGCTGATGAGGGCGGCCCGCAGCTCGTCCTCTTCGAAGGCGGGCATCTGATCGACGAGGCGGGTGATGATCTGTGCGAGGGTCAGGCCCTCGGGCACCATCACCGTGATGACCTCCTCGGGCAGCGGGCCCTCGTTCATGCGGTCGACGACATCCTGGAAGGTCAGGTGCTCGCGGAGCACGTAATCGCCAGCCTGGAACGAGTACTCGGCATCCACCGGACACTCGATGAGCCAGCGAAGCGCCGACGGGCAGCGCATCCACTGTCGGAACATGGCGGGATTGTCGACGACGCCGGCGACGCCGAGTGCGACGGCGACGTCGTTGGTCGACCAGCCGTCCTCGATCACGAACCGGACCTCTTCGCCGAAGAGGCGGTCGGGCCGCATCTGGCCGGCCGCCCAGTTCGTGACCGTTCGGTACCCCACGAGGAGGGTGAACAGGATCGCGAACGCCACGAGGCCCCAGCGGGGCAGTGGCCCCCATGAGGGCCGGTGCCGAACCCAGCGGACGTTCGGCTGGGCCTCCTCCCCGGGCTCGAAGACGGTCCCCTCGTCGGACTCGTCGAACACGGACGGACCCCACACCATGGCCTCACCGACCGCCTCTTCGGCGGGCACGGCCGGCACGCCGACGGGCATGGTGGGATCGCCGTCGGATGGCGTCGGGGAGGAGGGAACGGTCGGAGGCTGACCGGCCACGCGGGCTCCGATGGTCGCCGAGGACCGACCCCGCGGGGAGAGGTCCGCCGAGGACCGGCCCGGTGACATGTCGCTGTCCTCGTCCGGGGGCGTCCCGTCGCTCATGACGTCGCTCCCTGACGGCGGCCGTCGAGCCACGCCTGGAGCAGGATCGCGGCCGCCATCTGGTCGATGACCTTGCGCTGGGCCCTGCTGTCGAGACCGGCCTCGCGCAGGCGCCGTTCGGCGCTCACGGTGGTCAGGCGCTCGTCGTGCGTTTCGACCGGCACCTCGAGGACGCCGGCCAACTGGCGTGACTCGGCGAGCATGGCCCTGGCTGCAGGGCCGGTGCCTCCGTCGAGCGAATACGGCACCCCCACGACGACGACCTCTGCCTCCCATTCCGCAACCAGTGCTGCGACCGCCCGATGGTCGCGTGCACGATCGCCCGTGCGGTGGAGGACGTCGGTCGGCGTGGCGAGCCGCCCCTCGGGGTCGCTGACTGCGACGCCGATCCGCTTCGAACCGAGGTCGAGGCCCAGGGCGCGCACGCCGTGCGGCTCAGCCGGCAGCGGAACGGGCCTGCTCGAGCGCCTCGTCGAGGTGCTCGGGCGCCCGTCCGCCGATGATCGTCAGGTTGGGGTTGGGCCGACCGCCGCCGCCGATGGTCTTCGCCGCCTCGGCGACGAGGGCACCTGCGTCGAGCCCGCTCGACGGTGCAACGGCCGAGACGAGCGCCGCCCCCCCGCCTTGGGGAGCGGCCGCCAGGACCACGGCTCGGATCCCATCACGGCCGCAGATGGCCACGGCGAGCTCGCGGAGGCCGTTCTGGTCGATGTCGTCGATGCGTCGGATGACGAGGCCGTCCTCTGCGCCGTCCACCAGCTCGTCGACACGTCCCAGTGCGGCACGACGCCGAAGGTCGTCGACCTCACTGCGGAGTTCCCTGGCCTCGGCGACCCGCTTGCGGATCCCGTCGAGCACGTCATCGACGGGAACGCCGACCAGGTCGGCTGCCTCGACGAGGGTGCCTTCGGCGCTGCGCAGCCGGCCGATCGAGGCGTCACCGGTGACGGCCTCGAGCCGACGGATGTTCGATCCGATCGAGCCCTCGCTGACGATCTTGAGGAGTCCGATGTCGCCCAGCGCCGAGACGTGGGTGCCGCCACACAGTTCGATCGAGTTCGGACCGGCCTGCAGGACCCGGACCGTGTCGCCGTACTTGTCGCCGAAGAAGGCGATGGCCCCGAGCGACTCCGCCTCGTCCCTGGTGGTCTCGAAGTGGTTGCAGGTGGCGTTGCCGAGAACCTCGGCGTTGACCAGGTCCTCGATCTCGACCACCTGTGCGTCGGTCAGCCCCTCGTAATGGCTGAAGTCGAAGCGCAGCCGGTCGGGGCCGACCCACGAGCCCTGCTGCTTGACGTGGTCGCCGAGTACCCGACGGAGCGCCCAGTGGAGGATGTGGGTGCCCGTGTGGTTGCGCCGGATGTCGGCCCGGCGTTCGGCGTCGATGGTCGCCCGTACGACCTGACCGACCTCGACGGACCCGTCGAGGACCTCGACGCTGTGGGCATGGAGGCCGTCGAGGACCAGGGTCGTGTCGAGGACCCTCAGCGTGCCCGTCGACGACCCGACGGTTCCTGTGTCGCCGACCTGGCCACCGGACTCGGCGTAGAACGGCGTGCGGTCGAGGATGAGGACCTCGGCGTCGATGTAGAGCACCTCGGCGTCGCTCTCGTCGACATCCCGACCCACGAACTCTGTGGGACCGTGGGCCTCGAGGACATGTCGCAGGTCGCCGGAGCCGGTGCCGACCGCTGCGTCCTTTCGTGCAGCCCTGGCCCGGCTCTTCTGTTCGGCCATGGCGGCATGGAATCCGTCGAGGTCGATGCCCACCCCGCGTTCGACGGTGATCTCCTCGGTCAGCTCCAGGGGGAAGCCATAGGTGTCGTGGAGCTTGAAGGCCACATCGCCGTCGAGCGTGCCTCCAGCGGCGAGGCCGTCGAGGGCTGCGTCGAGGATGGCGAGCCCCGACCGGAGGGTCTCGCGGAACCGTCGCTCCTCGCGGTCGAGCACGCCGCGCACGAAATCGTGGTTGCGGACGAGCTCGGGGTAGTCGTCGCCCATGATCCCGACGAGGGCATCGACCAGGTCCGGCATGATCGGGTCCTCGACCCCGAGCAGCCAGGCGTGGCGGACCGCCCGCCGGATGATGCGGCGCAGCACGTAGCCGCGGTCCTCGTTGCTGGGGAACACGCCGTCGCCGATGAGGAAGGCCGAGGAGCGGATGTGGTCGGCGAGGATGCGTTGCGAGACGTCGGAGCGCGGATCCGATCCGGGGGCGACCCCGCTGAGCTCGCCGATGGTCGTGATCAGCCGGACGAACTCGTCCGTCTCCCACACGGAGTCGACGCCCTGCAGCACGGACAGGATCCGTTCGAGTCCGGCGCCGGTGTCGATCGAGGG
>CAJXIS010000142.1 GCA_913054115.1 uncultured Acidimicrobiaceae bacterium
TGACGGCGACCAGTACATCATCGACGGCCACAAGCGCTTCATCACCAACGGGGCGTGGGCCGACCTTCTCGTCGTGTTCGCAAGGACGGGCGACGACCGCTTCTCCGCCATCCTCGTGCCGGCCGACACCGAAGGCGTGACGGCCACGTTGCCCACCCGGATGAACGGCCACGAAGCCGGGCCGGTCGCCGAACTCACGTTCGTCGACGTACGGGTCCCGACCACCAACCTCATCGGCGACGAGGGCGCCGGCCTGACGCTCGCTCTCCGCGGCATCAACCACGCCCGGACCCATGTGGCTGCCACCGCAGTCGGCTGCGCCACCCGCCTGCTCACCGAGGCCGCCGCCCATGCCCTGACCCGACACCAGTTCGGGCAACCGATCGCCGGGTTCGGCGTCATCGAGGCCATGCTCGGTCGGAGCCGCGCCGAGCTGGAAGCAGCCAGGGCCCTGATCCTGGACTGTGCCAGGGCATGGGACGCCGGCAGCATTCCCTGGCCGAGGATCGCCGCGGCGAAGTTGGTCGCCACCGAGACCGCCAAGGAGATCGCCGACCGGGCCGTACAGATCCTGGGCGGTGAGGGCATCGTCGGCGACCACCCGGTCGGTCGCCTCTGGCGCGACGTCCGGGCACTGTCGATCTACGAAGGCACCACCCAGATCCACGAGCGCAACCTGGCCCGCCACCTCCTCAAGGCGGTCGGCGACGGACGACCGATCTTCGACAGTTGACCTGAACCGCCCGGGCCAACCGCACCCGGCACGATCTCAGGTCCCGAGTTCGGCCAATACCTGATCGGCTTCGTGGACCAGCCGGTCCATGATCTGGGCCACGGGTTCCTGGGCCGTCAGGTAGGCGACGCCCTGTCCGGCACCCTCGTGCACCAGCGGTTCGACCTCGTGGCGCAGGATCTGTCCGAGGAGGTCGCCGACCAGGATGTCCTGGTAGGGCATCTTGAGAGGCTCCGGGGCGTCGGCGGCCGCCCACTCGTCGCTCCATGCCGACCGCAGCATCCGCAGGGTCTTGCCACTGTCGGACCGGCTGATCACGGTATCGGTCGATCCGGCCCCCACCAGCTTGTCGAACACGGTCTGGCTGGGAGCGGCCTCGGTCGAGCCGAGGAATGCCGTGCCCATCCACACGCCGTCCGCTCCCAGCGTCAGGGCTGCCGCCAGATGACGGCCGGTTGCGACCCCGCCGGCGGCGAGGACCGGCCGGCCGTCGGCCAGGTCGACGATCTGGGGCACGAGCGAGAACGTCCCGACGGTGCCGGTGTGGCCGCCTGCGTCGGAGCCCTGGGCGACGAGAACGTCGGCTCCGGCCCGGATGGCGGACTCGGCGTGCCGGGGCTGGCCGACGAGGCTGACGATCAGCGACCCCCGTTCGTGCGCCTGCTCGACCGCCCAGACGGGCGATCCGATGCCGAGGGCCAGCACCGGGATGCGGTGGTCCATCACGACCTCCAACTGCGCCCTTGCGGTCTCCTCGCTGCGGACGAACCGTGAGCGGAATCCCGGCAGGCCGTCGTCGGGAACCCCGTATTTCTCACGGAGGCCGGCGACGAACGCCACGTGCTCGTCGGGCAGGTGGGCCTCGATAGCGGCACGGTCGTCCTCGTCGGGCATCCCCGCCGGGATGACGAGGTCCACGCCCCACGGCAGGTCGCCCAGCTCCTCCTTCATCCGGGTGATGCCGATCTCGATCTCGTCGGGTGTCCTGCGGGTGCAGCCCCAGACCCCGACGCCGCCGGCCAGCGACACGGCGATCGCCACGTCCGGCTCCCACCAGCTGAACCCGAACACCGGGTGCCGGCACCCCAGCCGGTCGGCGATCTTCGTCGTCCTCATCGAAGACCTCCCGGTCCGCCGCCGGCCATTGCTTCTCGTCGTGCTCGACCACCGGGTTCCGTCATGCCCCGAAACCTAGCCGATGTGGTGTCCCATTAGCCATCTGGCTAACATTGGACGGTCCGCCGAACCTGCCACCGAAGGAGCAGCCATGCGCGCCGCCATCATCCACGACGCCCCCGGCGACCTCGTCGTCGAGGACGTCGCAATCGACCGGCCCATCGACCGCGAGGTGCTGATCCGCACAAGAGCGTCCGGCCTCTGCCACAGCGACCTCCACGTCATGGACGGCCTGCTCCCGATCCCGCTCCCCGCCGCCCTCGGCCACGAGGCCGCAGGCGTGGTCGAGGCGATCGGCCCCGACGTCACCTCGGTTGCACCCGGAGACCACGTCATCACCTGCATCACGCACTCCTGCGGCAGCTGCACCGAGTGCCTCCACGGACGCACATGGATCTGCGAGCGGCGACAGGAGCTGATGCGTCGCGGGGCCGACGCCACCCCGAGGCTCCGGCTCGGCGACCGACCCGTGTTCCAACTCGGTGGGCTGGGGGCCTTCGCCGAGCAGGTCCTGGCCCACGAGAGCTCCGTCGTCGCCATCGACCCGGCCATGCCGCTCGACGCCGCATCGCTCATCGGCTGTGCGGTACTCACCGGTGTCGGCTCGGCGATCAACGGGGCCAGGATCCGTCCCGGCGAGACGGTCGTGGTGATCGGCTGCGGCGGCATCGGCCTCAACATCGTGCAGGGCTGCCGCCTGGTCGGGGCCGGCCGCATCATCGCCGTCGACCTCGAGGTCACCAAGCTCGAGGCGGCCAAGGGCTTCGGCGCCACCGACATCATCGACGCCTCGACCTGCGACCCGGTCGAAGCCGTCCTCGACCTGACCGGCGGGGTCGACGTGGCATTCGAGGCCATCGGCCTCACGGCGACCGCCGAACAGGCGCTCGCCATGATCCGACCTGGCCGCACCGCCTACCTCGTCGGGGTCCCCCCCGCCACCAGCACGTTCGCCCTCTCCGGCACAGCCCTCGTGATGCAGGCCAAGGGCATCCAGGGACTGTTCATGGGCAACAGCTCACCAGCCGTCGAGATGCCACTCCTCGTCGACCACTACCTGAACGGGCGGCTCGAGATCGACCGCCTGATCTCGGCGCGCATCACCCTCGACGAGGTCAACGACGGGTACGAGGCGCTGCGCTCCGGCGGCACGCTGCGTTCCGTCATCGTGTTCGACTGACCCGACGCAGCCGCCTACTTCGGGGGCATCCGGATGCCGCCGTCCACCCGGATGACCTCGGCGTTCATGTACGGGTTGGTCAGCAGGTCCATGACCATGAACGCCAGCTCCTCGCCGGAACCCAGGCGCTTCGGGAACAGGACCGACTCGCCGAGGTGGGCCTTGAAGGCGTCGCTCTGCTCGCCCTCGCCGTAGATCGGCGTGTCGATGAGGCCGGGGGCGATGGTGTTGACCCGGATGCCGACCACCGAGAGGTCGCGGGCGATGGGGAGCGTCATGCCGACGATGCCCCCCTTCGAGGCCGAATAGGCGGCCTGGCCGATCTGTCCGTCGAAGGCGGCGGCCGATGCCATGTTGACGATCGCCCCCCGCTGGCCGTCGTCGTCCATGGGCTCGGTGGCGGCCATGGCGCCGGCGGCCCGGCTGAGCATGTTGAACGACCCGATCAGGTTCACCCGGATGACGAACTCGAACTTCGAAAGGTCCATCGGCTCGTTGTCGCGTGTGATGGTGCGCCCCGGCAGGCCCAGGCCGGCCGAGTTGACGAGCGCACGCAGCGGACCCATCTCGGATGCGGCGGCGACGGTGGTGTCGGCGTCCTCGGTGCTGGTCACGTCGCACCGGACGAACAGGCCGCCCAGTTCGGAGGCCACGGCCTGCCCGCGCTCCTCGTTGAGGTCGGCGATGACCACCCGGCTGCCGGCGGCGGCCAGCAGGCGGGCGCTGGCCTCGCCGATGCCGGACGCCCCGCCGGTGACGATGGACGAACTGCCGTCGAAGTTCACGCGTGCCACGTGGGTCTCCTGTCTGGGTGAGGGTCGAGGGATCGAGAGATCGAAGGGCACATTGTCCATCCCGGCGGCGACGCGGGCCAACGTGTGCCGGGCCGACCGGTTTCAGGCCAGCCGGCCGAGCGACATCCGCAGGGGCGACGGGGGCGGATCCTCGCCGTCCGGATCGAAGAACGGCCGGTCGCCCTGCACGGTGACCCGGTGGCCGCACCGCTCGTGGGGCCAGTAGTCCCAGATGGCGAAGTGCTGGACCCGTCGGTTGTCCCACAGCGCCACGTCGTTGCGGTCCCACCGGTGCCGGATCTGGAACTCGGGGCGGGCGCAGTGGACGTACAGGTCGGCGAGCAACTGGCGGGACCCGTCGTCGTCGAGGCCCTCGATGCCCACGGTGAACGACGGGTTGACGAACAGGCTCCGGCGAGCGGTCTCCGGATGGGTCCGGACCACCGGATGGACCGCCGTCGGATAGGTGACGCCCTCGTCGACAGCGCCCCGGTCGGCGTAGCGGCCCCGGTAGACGTGCTCGGAGGCGTGCACGGCCGACATCTGGCGGAGGCGGGCCCGCAGGTCGTCGGGCAGCGTGGCGTAGGCGGCCTCCATGTCGGCGAACAGGGTGTCCCCGCCGCTGTCGGGCAGCACGTGGACCTGGAGCATGGTGGCCGACGGGGGCTCCTCGTCGCACGAGACGTCGGAGTGCCAGCCGTTCCCGTTGGAGATCGTGGAATCGCGGTGGGTGCGGATCAGGAACACCGCCGGGTCGTCGTGCTCGGCGGGTGCCGCCGGGTGTGTGTGGAGGGGGCCGAGGCGTCGGGCGAACGCCACCTGGACGTCGGCGGCCATCGCGGTCTGGTCCTTGAACAGCAGGACGCCGTGGTCGAGGAAGGCACCGTGGAGCACCGCGAACGTGGCGTCGTCGATGCCGTCGGCCAGGTCGACGCCCCGGACCTCGGCGCCCAGGACGGGCGAGATCGGCGTGATCTCGGGCTTTGTCACTTGGGGTGCGTTCCTCCGCTCGCAGGTCCACCAGCGTCCCCCAACAGGGCCTGCCTGTCGAATCCCGGTGCCCGAAGGGTAGGTTCGGCAGCGCGTTCCCGGCCTTCACCCGGTCGGGACCCGCGGGTGTTGTTCAATGGTAGAACCTCAGCTTCCCAAGCTGATGACGCGAGTTCGATTCTCGTCACCCGCTCTCCGAGTACTGCGCCGCCAGAGCGACGGAATCCCTAGACCGCACGACGGCGAACCTGAACGATCTGCGGTGCATGTTTTGAACGATCTGCGGTGCATGTTTTGTACGATCTGCGGTCACTTTGGTGATCGATCTGCCGAACCGGTGACCGGAGATCCCTCGAGACCTCCACCTACACAGCCTTTGTGGTGTGTGGGGAGGCGGGCACACAATCGGCGCCCACCCGCCCTCAGGCGCCGGGCACCTCTCCCGCCTGGTCCTCGGCCAGTTCGTCGGACAGCGTCGATGCCCACTGACGCATCCCCGAGGCATGGGCGCTCTTTGCCAGGACGTGCGACCCCACCGGCATCGCCACGAAGGCGAACACGATCGTCACGATCGCCTTCATCACCGACTCGGGGGTCCCGATGTGGACGGCCGCACCGGTCAGCAGACCCAGCAGCCCCAGCGTCGAGCACTTGCTGGAGGCATGGAGGCGCTGGTAGGCGTCGGGCAGGCGGACGATCCCGCACACCCCGATGAGCATGAAGCCCAGCCCCGACACCAGGAACACGAGCGTAACGACGTCTCGCAGACCGGCCATCAGGGCCCCACTCCGTCCTCGGGCAACTCCTGGTCGGCCGTCAGCCCACCCAGGTACTGGGCGAACGCCACGGTCGCCGCGAAGCCGACGATGGCCACCATCAGCGCCACATCGAGCGACACCGCCCGGCGCTGGTCGACCGCCAGCAACACGACAAGGCCCACGACCAGCAGCGCCAGGGCATCACCGGCGACCGCCCGGTCGGCAAGGTGCGGGCCCTTCACCATCCGGTACAGCATCAGGACCATCCCGACGGCGAGGACCGCGATCCCCACGTCGACCACGGTCGAGACACTCCTTGAGACTTCGGTCGAGACTGCTCCCAGGACCAGGGCGATCACGAGAAGACCTCACGCTGGAGCCGTTCCTCGAGTTCCCGCAGCCCGTCGATGGCCGACGCACGGTCCTCGGCGTACATGCAGTGCACGTAGAGGAGCCCCCCGTCGGCGGTCACGTCGACCACCAGGGTGCCAGGCGTCAGCGGGATGCAGTTGGCAAAC
>CAJXIS010000143.1 GCA_913054115.1 uncultured Acidimicrobiaceae bacterium
CGACGTGCACAACCGCCGCTCGGTCACCACGCTGTTCTCCTGGGTGCCGGCCGGCGACCTGGCCGTCGACTTCGGCATCCTCGCCGATCCGCTGTCGCTGACCATGTGCCTCTTCATCACCGGCGTCGGCGCCCTCATCCACCTCTATTCGATCGGGTACATGCACGGCGACAGCGACTTCAGCCGCTTCTTCACCTACCTCAACCTGTTCGCCTTCTCGATGCTCGTCCTCGTCCTGGGCGACAACATGCTCCTGACGTTCCTCGGCTGGGAGGGGGTCGGGGCGTGTTCCTACCTGCTCATCTCCTTCTGGTTCAGCGACTCCGCCAATGCGTCCGCCGGGAAGAAGGCCTTCGTCACGAACCGGATCGGCGACTGGGGCGTGCTCGTCGCCATGTGCCTGACGTTCTTCACGTTCGGGTCGCTCTCGTACGTCGAGGTGCTCGACGCCACCGACGCCGGGCAGGTCGCCGAATCGACGGCCACGTTCATCGTCCTGATGCTCTTCGTCGGGGCGATCGGCAAGTCGGCGCAGTTCCCGCTGTACCTGTGGCTGCCCGACGCCATGGCCGGACCCACGCCGGTCTCGGCACTGATCCACGCCGCCACGATGGTGACCTCGGGCATCTACCTGCTGACCAGGGTCAACCCGATCATCGCCGATGCCGCCGACTGGGTGCCCTCGCTCATCGCCTGGGTGGGGGTGGGCACCGCACTGTTCGCGGCGACCATCGCCGTGGCGCAGACCGACATCAAGAAGGTGCTGGCGTACTCCACCGTCAGCCAGCTCGGCTACATGTTCCTGGCTGTGGGCTGCGGCGCCTACGTGCCTGCCATCTTCCACATGGTCACCCACGCATTCTTCAAGGCGCTGCTGTTCCTCGGCTCGGGTTCGGTCATCCACGGCATGGACGGCGACCAGGACATGCGCCACTACGGCGGCCTCAGGAAGTGGATGCCGGTCACCGCCTCCACCTTCATCATCGGCTGGCTGGCCATCGCCGGCGTGCCGCCGTTCGCCGGCTTCTGGTCGAAGGACGAGATCCTGGCGTACGCATGGAACGAGAGCCCCGCCCTGTGGTTCGTCGGCCTGGTCACCGCCGTGCTGACCGCCTTCTACATGACCCGCCAGGTGGTGCTCACCTTCTTCGGCCGCCACCGCTACGCCGATGCCCGTCCTGACGAGGTCGCCGCCGCATGGGACGCCCGCATCGCCGTCGCCGTGGCCGACCTCGATGCCGCCACGGTGGCCGTCGATGCGGCTCGCACCGGCCTCGGGGCGGCGACCGCCGCCCGTGCCGAGGCGGAGTCCGCACACGCCTCGGCCATTGAGGCGGCCCGATCGGCGACCTCCGGGGACGAGGCGGAAGCTTCCTCCGACCCCGAGGCCCTCGCCCAGGCGGTGCTCGCCGCCGAGGACGCCGTGGCCACTGCCGTCACGGCGGTCGAGACCGCCGAGGAATCGGTGGCCGTCGCCCAGGCGGTGCACGCCGTCGCCGGTGCCGACCACGCCGTCGTCAGCGCCGCCGCCGAGAGCCGGGCCGAGGTTCCCGCACTGGCCCTCGACGCCGCCCCCGATGTCGCCGATGTCGCCGACCACCTGCCCGAGGCCGTGGCCGCACGCGCCGACCACCACCCGCACGAGTCGCCGTGGACGATGACCCTGCCGCTCGTCGTCCTGGCGGGCCTGTCCGTCGTCGGCGGGCTCATGCAGCTCCCGTTCACGCCGTCGCTCAAGTTCCTCGAGAAGTGGCTCGAACCCTCGTTGTTCGGCAACGAGGTCCACCTCACCATCGGTGGCGGCATGCTCTGGGTGCTGGCCTCCATCGCCGTCGTCGGCGGGCTCCTCGGCATCGCCGTCGCCGTCGCCGCCTACGAGCGTCGCCGCATCGACCACCGGGCCTTCGAACAGCCGCTGCTCGCCGATGCGTGGGCCATCGACCGCAAGGTGGGCGACTTCATGGGCGGCCCCGGCCGTGCCGGGTTCGAGGCCGTCACCACCTTCGACCAGCGCATCGTCGACGGCGCCGTCAACGGGGTCGGCGTGCTGGTCAGACGCCTGGCCGGCGTGCTGCGTCGCTTCCACAATGGGATGGTCCGCACCTACGCCGCCGGGGCCGCACTCGGCGCTGTCGCCCTGCTGCTGTGGTTCCTCACGAGGGCCAGCTGGTGATCGCCGTGTTCGCCTCCGCCTCCCCCTCCTTCCCGGTGCTGCCGGCGCTGATCCTCACGCCGCTGCTCGGCGCCCTGCTGGTCGTCGTCGTGCCCCGCAGCCGCCCGGAACTGCTCAAGCTCACCGCCGTCCTCTCGACCATGGCGACCGGTGCCATGTCGCTGTGGGTGCTGTTCGCCTTCGACGCCGGTGCCGAGGGCTTCCAGTTCGCCAGCCGCCACGTCTGGATCGAGGACCTCGGTATCTCGTGGCTGTTCGGCATCGACGGGATCTCGCTGTTCCTCGTCGTCCTGACCGGGATCCTGTTCCCGATCGCCATCCTGGCCACCGACCCCGAGCACGACAGCCGCGCCTACTACGCCTGGCTGCTGGTCCTCGAGGGTGGCGTCATGGGCGTGTTCATCAGCCTCGACCTGGTCATCTTCTTCCTGTGCTTCGAGATCGTGCTCGTGCCGATGTACTTCCTGATCGGCCGATGGGGCCACGGCAACCGCACCTACGCGGCCACCAAGTTCTTCCTCTACACGATGGCCGGCTCGGCACTGATGCTCGTGGGCATCGTGTCGCTGGCCTTCCTGCACGCCGACGCCACGGGAGGGGCGCTCACGTTCGACCTGGTCGTAATCGCCGAGGCGCAGAGCGTCGCCACCGATGCCGCCCGCTGGGTGTTCCTCGCCTTCGCCCTCGCCTTTGCCGTGAAGGTGCCGATCTTCCCGCTGCACACCTGGCTGCCAGACGCCCACACCGAGGCGCCCACGGCTGGTTCCGTGATCCTCGCCGGCGTGCTCCTCAAGCTCGGCACCTACGGCTTCCTGCGCTTCGGCCTGTACCTGTTCCCGGAGGCCACCCACCACTTCGCCCCGGTGTTCCTCGTGCTCGGCGTCGTCGGCATCGTCTACGGGGCGGTCGTCGCCACCATGCAGAAGGACCTCAAACGGCTGGTCGCCTACTCGTCGGTGGCCCACCTGGGGTTCATCATCCTGGGCACGTTCGCCCTCAACACCGAGGGCATCGAGGGCGGCCTGCTCCAGATGGTCAACCACGGCATCTCGACCGGCGCCCTGTTCCTGCTGGTCGGGATGATCTACGAACGGCGCCACACACACCAGATCTCCGAGTTGGGCGGCCTCCAGAAGTCGGCGCCGATCCTGGCCGGGGTCTTCATGGTGGTGATGCTGTCGTCGATCGGGCTGCCCGGCCTGAACGGCTTCGTCGGCGAGTTCCTCGTGCTGGTCGGGACCTTCAACGCCCACCGCTGGTACGCCGTGGTCGCCGCCGGTGGTGTGGTGCTGGCCGCCCTCTACCTGCTGTGGGCCTACCAGCGGGTGTTCCACGGCCCCGCCGAGGGCGACAACGCCGACATGCCCGACCTGCGCCTGCGCGAAGGCCTGGTCCTGGCCCCGTTGCTGGCGCTGATCGTGGTGCTCGGTATCTACCCGAAGCCGGTCATCGAGCGCATGGAACCGGCGGTCGATGCCCTCGTCGAGCACATCGAACGCCATGTCGACGGCTTTCAGGAGCCGACCAGCCGCATGGGCATCGACATCGCTCTCGACGGCGCTGACTCGGGGGGCGACCACTGATGCCCGCCCAGGCCGGAACCGTCGTCGCCCCCGAGGTGCTGTGGTGGGCGCTCGTCCCGCTGCTGATCCTCGCGGGCGCTGCCGTGCTGTTGCTGACGGTCGCCTCGCTGGTCCGTCGACTGCCCGAATGGCTGCCGGCCACCTGGACCGTTGTCGCCGGCTTGGCCGTGCTCGTGGCGGTCGTCCCGCTCTGGAACCGGGTGCAGGACGACGGCGCCCGCTCGTTCCTGGCCGGATCCGTCGGGATCGACGGTTCGACGCTGTTCGTGACCGCCCTGCTCGCCATCGCCGTGGTCGCCACGGCCCTGCTCTCCCGGGCCTACCTCGCCCGCGAGGACCTGCCGGGGGTCGAGCTCTACGTCCTGTTGCTGCTGTCCGCCGCCGGCGGCGTGGTCATGGCGTCCGCCAACGACCTGATCGTGATGTTCCTGGGCCTCGAGTTGCTGTCGCTCGCCGTCTACGTCATGGCGGCCTTGCACCTGCGCCGCATCCAGTCGCAGGAGGCGGCCCTGAAGTACTTCGTGCTGGGGGCGTTCGCCTCGGCGTTCCTGCTCTACGGGATCGCCTTCGTGTACGGAGCCACCGGCTCCACGCGCCTGGCCCGCATCGCCGGCTACCTGTCGACCACCGTGCTGCTCGAGGACGGGATGCTGCTGGCCGGCCTCGGCCTGTTGCTGGTCGGCCTTGGCTTCAAGGTCGCCGCAGTGCCGTTCCACGCCTGGGCCCCCGACGCCTATCAGGGCGCACCGACCCCGGTCGTCGCATGGATGGCCGCCGGCGTGAAGGCCGCCGGGTTCGCCGCCCTGCTGCGGGTGTTCGTGCTGACGTTCGGCTCGTGGTCGGGGGAGTGGCAGCCCGCCGTGTGGGGCCTCGCCGTTCTCACCGTGTTGGGCGGGTCGATCGTGGCCGTCGTCCAGACCGATGTCAAGCGGATGCTGGCGTACTCGTCGATCGCCCACGCCGGGTTCCTGCTGGTCGGCGTGCAGGCCTCCTCCGATCGCGGCACGGCCGCCGTGCTCGCCTATCTCGGGGCCTACACGCTGCTGGCCTGCGGCAGCTTCGCCGTGGTCACGGTCGTCGGCGGTGCCGGCGACGACCGCCACGGACTCGACGCCTACCGGGGCCTCGGCGCCCGGCGCCCGTGGCTGGCCGGCGCATTCGCCGTGCTGCTGCTCGGACAGGCCGGCGTGCCGTTCACGGCCGGCTTCGTCGCCAAGTTCGGCGTGATCGCCGCCGCCGTGGAGGGACGCTCCTATGCCCTTGCCGGGATCGCCATGCTGGCCGCCGCCGTGGCCGCCTTCGTCTACCTGCGGATCCTCGTGGCCCTCTATATGGAAGCGGAGGGGGACGCTGTGGAGGTCGATGTCGCACCCTGGGGACCCCGCATCGTCATCGCCGTGTCCGTCGCCCTGGTGCTGTTCCTGGGCGTCGTCCCCGGCCCACTGATCGACCTGGCGAGGGACGCCGTCCCCGTCCTGGTGGGGGGTTGACATGACCGGGACTCCTGTCATCACGCGACCGTGTCCGACAACGAATGCGGCACCGCCCGCTAACCTCTCCGCAGCGCTGCGACGCCGCTGTCCGGCACTTCTCACGCCCGCCCACCTTCCCGAAATCCGTTAGGTTCACCCTTCGTGTCCGAGTACCTCCGCAGCTGGCTGGTCGTCGTGGTGTTCGGCGGCCTCGCCGTCGGGCTGGTCGGTCTCTTCCTCGGGCTCGGCAGCCTGCTGCGCCCCAAGCGACCCACCGAGCAGAAGCTCATGAACTACGAGAGCGGCGTCGACCCGCAGGGCGACCGCTGGAGCCAGTCGAACATCCGCTACTACGTGTTCGCACTCATGTTCGTGCTCTTCGAGGTCGAGGCCGTGTTCATCTTCCCGTGGGCCGCCCGGCTCGAGGTCTACGGCGTGTTCGGCCTCGTCGAGATGGCAATCTTCATCTTCATTCTTGCCCTGGGCCTGGTCTACGCCTGGCGCAAGCGACTGCTGCGATGGATCTGAGGGACGGGGAAACGAACTGACCATGGGACTCGTCGAGAACGGCAAGCTGCCGAAGCCACTCACCGCGCTGCTCAACGTCAGCCGCAAGTACTCCCTCTGGGTCTACCAGTGGGGCCTCGCCTGCTGCGCCATCGAGATGGGCGCCGCCTTCGCCTCGCCCCGCTACGACGTCATGCGCCTCGGCGTGATCCCGTTCCCGGCATCGCCCCGCCAGGCAGACCTCGTCGTCATCTCGGGCACGGTCACCGACAAGATGGCGCCGGCGGTCAAGCGCCTTTACGAACAGATGCCCGACCCCAAGTACGTGATCTCGATGGGCTCGTGCGCCAACTGCGGCGGCCCCTA
>CAJXIS010000144.1 GCA_913054115.1 uncultured Acidimicrobiaceae bacterium
CCGCGGCGCCGCCCTCCGGGCCGCAAACCGCTCCTGAGTCCGCAGGTGACGAGCGCTCGCCGCATGTGCCACGATTCGCACCCGGGTAGCGATGCTGATGCGGCGACCACCGAGGTGGAGCACGAGCCCGTAGACGACTGCTCCGAGTGTGAGTCGCCAGAAGCCGATCCAGAGGCCCGGCATGTCGAAGCGGGCGACCATGACGTTGCCAGCCGACCAGCAGGTCACCCCGGCCATGGCCGACACCCGCCCGAGCCTGTTGCGGTCGCCCGGTCCGGTGTTGTCGAGATGTGAGGCCGCCATGGCCGCGCACCCTAGGTGTGGCTGGAAGGCCCAGGGGGACCCGGCGGCAGGACGGGTTCGGAGGCGGCTGCTACCGTCGTGGCAACGAACGGCGGGGGCTCGCCGATCACGGACTACACGATCGAATACTCCGGTGACGGGGGGAGCAACTGGTTGACGTACAGCGATGGCACCTCGACGGACGCCCTGGTCACCGTCAGCGGGCTCTCCGACGACACCACCTACCTGTTCCGTGTCTCGGCCGTGAACGCCGTTGGCACCGGCAGCGCCTCGGACATGGCTTCGGCAACCACCGCCGCCGTACCCGGCCTGCCCACCGGATTCACCGCTGCGGCGACCTACGTCACCGACTACTCGGTCGACCTCTCCTGGACGGCTCCGGACGACAACGGGTCGACCGTCACCAGCTACACGATCGAATATGCGGTAATCGACGAGTCGAGCTACTGGGAGATATATGACAGCGACCTGACCCGTGACTCGGCGACGGACACCTCGGTCACGTTCACAGGCGCCTGGTCGGCCGGCGAGCTCCACTACTTCCGGGTGAAGGCGACCAACAACGTGGGTACGGGGGGCTGGTCCGTGTCGACCACCGCCACGCCGACAGGAGAAGTGGGCTAGGCGTACTCGGCCGCCACCGTCGGGGGAGCCGGGAAGTGGCGTGTCGCGACATCATCTCGTCGTCCAAGAGTCTGCGTGTCGGCTACATTGGCGGGGTCAGCGAGGACGATACTCAGGAGCGATACCCATGAAGTTCATTCGACCGATGGCCGCATTGTTTGCACTGCTGCTCATCGCAGGTGCCTGCGGCAGCGACGGCGACGGTTCCACGGCCGGCGACGGCACGTGGCCCGACAAGATCACGTTCGGCTTCGTCCCGAGCCAGGAACAGGACCAGCTCCAGGACGACATCCAGCCGTTCATAGATGTCCTCGAGGCGGCACTCGGCATAGACGTCGAGGGCTTCGTCACCACCGACTACACCGGACTCGTCACCGCCATGGGCACCGGCAAGGCCGACCTCGGCGCCTTCGGGCCGTTCGGCTACACGCTGGCCAAGGACAAGTTCGGCAACATCACGCCCCTGCTCATGGCCGTCCGGTACGGCGCCGCCACCTACCACGGCCAGTGGTTCACCAACGACGCCAGCATCTGCGACTCCGCCCCCGAATCGGGCACCGCGCTCGAGAACTCGGCCGACGGCATCATCCAGGTCGGGGCACTCGACGCCGTCGCCCTGCAGGTCGGTGTCTACTTCGGCGACAGCGGCAAGGCCCTCGGCGAGACCGTCGATGCCGGCGACGTCTCCCCCGGCACATCGTGTCAGGCGGACCTGAGCGTCGTTGCCGGCAAGACCGTGGCGTTCACCACAGAGAGTTCGACGTCGGGCTCTTTGTTCCCACGCCTCCAACTCATCAACGCCGGCGTCGATCCCGACAGCGACATCACCGCCGTGTACACGGGTGGTCACGATGCCGCGGTCACCGCCGTCTACAACGGCGACGCCGACATCGGCCTCTCGTACGACGACGCCCGCCGCTCGATCCGCAAGACCAACCCGGACGTGGGCGACAAGGTGATCGTGTTCAACATCACCGGCGAGATCCCGAACGACATCGTGGCCGCAAGCACACTGCTGCCGCAGTCCCTCCAGGATGCGATCTACGACGCCATCGCCGGCTACCTCGCGACCGATGCCGGGGAGGAGATGTTCGACGAGATCTACGGCTGGACGGATATCCGTCGGGCCACCGATTCTGAGTTCGACATCGTCCGGGCAGCCGCCGAGGCGCTCGGCATCACCGAGCCTCCGGGCTGACCAGACCCCGTTCTCCGACACCGGCGTCCCTCCGGGGGAGCCGGTGTCGTGGCGTCTGCCCGCCTTCACCTCCACCCCCACCCCTGACAACTATCCTGTCCGCGTGATCCGGTTCGAGGACGTCTCGGTCACCTACCGGGGCGGCGTGCAGGCCCTGCGTGGGCTGGACCTGACCATCGAGGACGGCGAGTTCGTCGTCATCGTCGGTCTGTCGGGCGCCGGCAAGTCGACGCTGCTTCGTGCCCTCAACGGCCTGGTGCCGGCCACCAGCGGATCCATCACCGTCGACGGCACCGAGGTGGTCGGCGCGTCGGCGGCCGAGTTGCGTGCCATCCGGTCGCGGATCGGGATGATCTTCCAGACCTTCAACCTGGTGAACCGCACCTCGGTGCTCAACAACGTGCTCATGGGCCGGCTCGGCAGCGTTCCCGCCTGGCGGTCCACATTCGGACTCTGGCCGGCCGACGACCGGGAGCGGGCCATGCAGGCCCTCGAGCGGGTCGGCATCGTCGAGAAGGCCTACGTCCGGGCCTCGAACCTCTCGGGTGGCCAGCAGCAGCGGGTCGGCATCGCCAGGGCGCTGGTCCAGGAGCCCTCGGTGATGCTGGCGGACGAGCCGGTCGCCTCGCTCGACCCGGTCACGAGTCGGCAGGTGATGGGCGACCTGCGCCGCATCAACCGCGACCTCGGGATCACCACGATCGTCAACCTGCACTACCTCGACCTGGCACGTGAGTTCGGCAGCCGCCTGGTCGGGCTCCGTGACGGAGAACTGGTCTTCGACGGCGACATCGCCGACGTCGATGACGACACCTTCATGGAGATCTACGGCCGGGCGATCGGCGACGACGACCTGGTGGGCACCCAGGACGACCAGACGTGAGCGACGGCGGGACGGCCCGGCCGGTTCGCCCCCGGCCCCGCCTGCGCACGCTCGGCATCGCCGGCGGGCTCGTCGCCTTCACCCTCTTCGCAGCCAACGAGGTCCACTTCGACGCCTCGACCGTCTGGGAGGTCTGGACCAACCCGCTCTGGGAGATGTTCTGGCCGATCCCCTGGGACTGGGTCCTCGACCGCTCGAACGTGCTCGACCCACTCGTCGAGACGTTCCAGATCGCCATCCTTGCGACGATCATCGGTTGTGGCCTGGCCCTGCCGATCTCGTTCGCCATGTCGCGGCTGACCACGCCCAACCGGCCCACCTACCTGGTGAGCCGGGCCGTGATGAACGTCGTGCGGGCCGTTCCCGACCTGTTCTGGGCCAAGCTGCTCGTGACCGCCGTCGGCATCGGCGCCTTCGCCGGCACCTGGGCCCTGAGCATCTTCTCGCTGGCCGTGATGGTGAAGCTGTTCAGCGAGACCATCGACAACGCCGACCCGCGCCCGCTGGAAGCCGCCCGAGCCACGGGATCCCGGCACCTGCCGGCGGTGCGCACCGGCGTACTCCCCACGGTGCTTCCCGAGTACGTGGCATACGCCCTCTACGTGTTCGAGCTCAACATCCGGGCGTCGATCGTCCTCGGGCTCGTCGGTGCCGGAGGCATCGGCCGGGTGCTCGAGGCCCAGCGCCAGTTCTTCCGGTTCGACCGGATCCTCGGCATGCTCTGCATCGTCTTCGTGGTCGTGTTCGTCATCGAGCAGGTCAGCGTGGCGCTCCGGAAGCGGCTGGTGTGACATGACGGCGACGCACGCTCCGCCGACCGCCCCCCGTCCTGCACCGCCGACCGGGGTCAAGCGTCGGCGGGCCCTCCTCGCACTGCTCCTGATCGTCGGCGCCGTGTGGTCGCTGACCGGCCTCGACATCACGCTCGACCGCGTGCTGGGGGCGCCGGGCGACGCCTGGGACATCTTCAAGCGGCTCTGGCCGCCGGCGATGGGCGAGGCACTCGACCGTGGCGTCGTCGGCAAGGTCTTCGAATCCGTCTACATCGCCTGGATCGGCACGATCATCGGAGCAGTCCTCTCGCTGCCACTGGCGTTCCTGGCGGCCACCAACGTGGCGCCCCGCTGGATCCGGATACCGGTCCGCCAGTTGTTCAACGCCATCCGGGCCGTACCCGAACTCATCGTCGCCGTGATCTTCATCCCGATCACCGGACTCGGCCCGTGGGCCGGAACGCTCGCCATCGGCCTGCACTCGGTCGGCACCCTCGGCAAGTGGGCCACCGAGACGATCGAGGGCATCGACACGGGGCCGCTCGAGGCCGTCGAGGCGACGGGTGGTCGCTGGGTGTCGGGGATGCGCTGGGGCGTCCTCCCTCAGATCATGCCGATCGTGGCCTCGTTCTGGCTGTTCCGGTTCGAGATCAACGTGCGTGCCTCGGCGGTGCTCGGCATGATCGGCGCCGGTGGCGTCGGCGCCGAACTGGTGTCGCAGCTGAGGTTCCGCAACTTCGCGGCCGTTGGCGCCGTGCTCGGCATCACGGTGCTGGTGGTGCTCACGATCGACTCCCTGTCGGCGGCCGTGCGTCGACGGATCATCGCCGGCGCCGCCCGCACCAGCGGACCCGATGTCGACGGCGACCGCAACGCCGAGGCCCTCGCCGACCTCACCGGCTTCCGCAGATGATCCAACCGACCAGAAGATGAGGAGGATCCCATGAGCGCCTACGTGCTCCTTGATACCCGTGTGAGCAACCCCGAGGCATATGAGGGCTACAAGGCCCTGGCCGACCCGCTGGCACCTTCCTTGCCCGCGGGGGCGAGCTCGACATACGCGAGACCGACCTCTGGTCGCCCACCCGGCTCGTGCTGGTCGAGTTCCCCGACATGGACTCGGCCCGGGCGTTCCTCGACTCCGACGAGTACGCCCCGGTTGCCGCGCTCCGACACGCCAACGCCGACTGCACGGCGGTGATCGTCGACGGGGTCTGACGCCCACCCGGGTCGGGTCGCCTAGCCTCGGTGCCATGATCGTCGGGATCGACGTCGGGGGCACCAACGCCCGGGCGCTGTTGGTCGATCCCTCGACCGGCAGCGTGCACGGCAGGGGTCGAGCCTCGAGCGGCGGCGACGGACCGGCGCTGGTGCGCAGCATCGTCGGCCTGGTCGACGACCTGCGTGGCGGGGAAACGGTCGATGCCGTCGGACTCGGCATCGCCGGGCTCGCCGACCGGACCGGGACCCTGCGCTACTCCCCCAACCTCCCCGACCTGCTCGGGTATCCGATCGGCCCCGAACTCGAGGAGGCAGTCGGCGTGCCGGTCACCGTCGGCAACGACGCCACGATGGCCACGCTCGCCGAGGCCCGCCTCGGCGCCGGCCGGGGCAGCGACCACTTCGGCCTCGTCACCCTCGGGACCGGCATCGGGACCGGGTTCGTGCTGGGCGGCCGCCTGCTCGAGGGAGCCAACGGCTTCGCCGGCGAGTCGGGCCACGCGGTCATCGACGCCCACGGCCCCACACACATCACAGGGCAACAGGGCCCGTGGGAGTACTTCGCCTCCGGCTCGGCACTGGGCCGCATGGGTCGCGAGGCCGCAGCGGCTGGCCGCTTCGACCGGGGCCTCGACCTGGCGGCCTCGGCCGACGGGATCACCGGCCACCACGTGGCTGCGGCACTCGCCGAGGGCGACGCCGACGCCGCGTCGGTCTTCGACGGCTTCTGCAGAGAGGTCGCCCGCGGCGTCGCCAACCTGGTGCTGATCCTCGACCTCGGGCGCATGGTCATCGGTGGTGGCCTCACCGGCATCGGCGAGCCATTGAGGTCGGGCATCGACGGCCACCTGGGCGATCAGTTGCCGGGCGCCGAGTATCGGCCGGCCGTCGAGGTCCGATTGGCTGAGTTGGGAGACGACGCCGGAGCCCTGGGCGCCGCCCTGATCGCCGCCGACCGCAACTGAACCAACTGACGACGACCCCGCCATCGGACAACCACCATTCAAGACGCCGCTTCGGTCTATTCGGCCTTGAGCCCCATCATCAGGCGACCCACCCGCATGGCCGTCGCTTCGCTCCGGGGGAGTTGATCCATGAT
>CAJXIS010000145.1 GCA_913054115.1 uncultured Acidimicrobiaceae bacterium
GCGACCACCGAGATCTACACTCTTTCCCTACACGACGCTCTTCCGATCTGGTCGCCATGCCCCGCACGGACGGCGTCGAGCCACCGGTCCTCGTCCCCGGCAACCCGCTCAAGATGTCGCGGGTCGCCGAGGGCCCCGAGACCCGGGTGCCGTGGGTGGGCGAGCACACCGCCGAGCTCCTCGCCGACGAGTTGGGCCTCGACGCCGACGAGCTGGCCCGCCTACGCGCCGAAGGCGTCATCACCGACTGACCCACTCCCCCGGTGGCGATGCGCCTCAGCCGGCGAGAATCTGGCTGACCCGCTGGTGCGACACACCCATCAACGCCCCGGCGTCCCTGGTCGAGAGCCCGGAGGCGATCAGGCGCTCGGCCACCCGACGTCGCAAGGCCGCTTCCTCGGTACGGGCCAGCCGGGTCGCCTCGCCTCGTTCCTCGAGTTCGGCGAGCAGATCGCGGACTTCGGCCGGAGGCGAGATCCGCACCACCAGCGGTCCGATCCCGGCCTCGTCGATGTCGAGGAGCAGAGCGATCGCCTCGGTCGCCATCGCCTCGACCTGGTCGAGTCTCCTCGTCTGGCTGAACAGCCCCCCGATGGACGGAATGTGGATCGCCCACCAGCGACCAGACCGCTCCACCTCGACCACGATCTCACCGGTCTCCGTGCCCTTCATGCCGATCCTTCCGTTCCTCTGGCCGTTCCGAGAATCCCTCGGGCGGTGATTTCGTTGATCTCGCGATGCCGCGGAATGATCAGTCGTCGGTCGCCGATGCGCCAGACCTCGTGATTCGCACCCTGACGGATCAAACGAAGCTCCAGACCATTGCCACGGGCGACATCTCGAAGGAGACGTAGCAGTTCTCGCTTCTTCATGATCTTGGCAAGATCGACTTTCCGTGTCAAGGCCAGTTGCACTAGCCACTTCTGGACGCCTCGATCACCGGGGCCGTCGATCAGGGACCAGTCTCCCACTGGACAGTGACAGCCCCGCTGGCCGACGGGTGGCCGTCGGGGCTAGAGTTGGTTTCTGACACACCGTCAGATTTTCTGGACCAGCGGAACAGCCCCATGGACTTCGACTTCTCTCCCGATCAGCAGGCCTTCCTCGCCGAGGTCGAGGCCTTCCTCGACGCCAACGACGACCCCGAGGTGTTCGACCCCACCCGGGAGAACATGGCCCAGATCGTCGACACGCCCAAGCGCCGCGCCCTCATGAAGAAGATCGGCGAACAGGGCTGGCTCGGCATCACCTGGCCGAAGCACTACGGCGGCAAGGAGGGCGAGGGCGTCTACGAGTACCTGCTCAACGAGGCGCTGGCCGCCCGCGGCGGGCCCCAGATCGGCAAGGGCGTCGGGATCATCGGCAAGACCCTCATCGCCCACGGCTCCGAGATCCTCAAGGAGGAGTTCCTCCCCAAGATCCTCGCCAACGAGGTCGAGTTCGCCATCGGCTACAGCGAACCCGAGGCCGGCTCCGACGCCGCCGCCATGAAGCTCAAGGCCGTCGCCACCGACGGCGGCTGGATTCTCAACGGCCAGAAGACCTGGACCACCTCGGCCCACTTCGCAGAGTGGTACTGGGTCGGCGCCCGCACCGACCCCGACGCCGCCAAGCACTTCGGCATCACGCTGTTCCTCGTGCCCCTCGACCACCCGGGCATCACGGTCCAGGGGATCATGACGATGGGCGACGAGATCACCAACGACGTGTTCTTCGACGACGTGTTCGTGCCCGACGAGTACGTCGTCGGCGAGCTCAACCACGGCTTCCAGTACATCTCCCAAGCCCTCGACCTCGAGCGCTTCACGATGTTCACCTTCTCGCCGATCCGACAGCGCCTCGACCTGCTGCTCGACCACGTCCGCAGCGCCACCCGTGACGGGCAACCCCTGAAGGACGACCCCCGGGTGCGCTCACGCATCGCCCGCCTGGCCACCACCGCCGAGGTGGCACGGGGACTGGGCCTACGCGTCGTCGACGCCTCGGTGCAGGCCGAGCACGGTGGCGGTCCCCCGCCGACCGTCGCCTCGTCGGAGTACAAGCTGTTCACGACCGAGTTCTCCAAGGTCCTCGCCGACGCCTCGATGGACCTCGGCGGCCCCGGCACCCAGCTGCGGGTCGGCACCGAAGAGGCCCCTATGGAGGGCCGGGCCGAGTCGACCTACCGCTACACGGTGCTCGACACCATCGGGGGCGGCACCTCCGAGGTGCAGAAGAACATCATCACCCGACGGGGCCTCGGCCTCCCCAAGAACTTCTAGGGCACCGTGGCCGACCGACCGCTGCTCGATGGCATCACCGTGCTCGACCTGGCCTCCGTGGGACCGGCCGCGCGCGCGGCGCGCTGGCTGGCCGACTGGGGCGCCGACGTGGTCAAGGTCGGACCGGTGCCGAAGGACGACGGCGTGCAGATCACGCCGCCCGCCTACGCGTACAGCGCCCACCGCGGGATGCGCCGGGTGATGCTCGACCTCAAGTCCGATGCCGGCCGCGACGCCTTCCTGCGCCTCGCCGCCACGGCCGACGTCGTCATCGAGAGCTTCCGTCCCGGCGTGATCGACCGGCTGGGCATCGGCTACGACGCCCTGCGGGCCGCCAACCCCGGCCTCGTGCTCTGCTCGACGACCGGCTTCGGCCAGACCGGGCCCCGGTCCGGGTGGGCCGGACACGACATCAACTACCTCGCCGCCGGCGGCTACCTGCACTGCTCGGGCCGTGACGGACGGGGCGCACCGGCGTTGGCCGGCGCCACGATCGCCGACTCGGCCGGAGGCGGGCTCCAGGCCGTGGCCGCCATCTGTGCGGCGCTCACCGCCAGGGCCACCACCGGCGAAGGCACCCACCTCGACGTCTCGATCGCCGATGGCGTGCTGTCGCTCATGTCGCTGGCGATCGACGAGTACCTCGCCGATGGCGTCGAACCCGGCCCCCGCCACGGGCTGCTGACCGGCCGCTACGCCTGGTACGACCTCTACGAGGCGTCCGACGGCGGCTGGCTGGCCGTGGGCGCCATCGAGCCCCGCTTCTTCGCCAACCTCTGCCGGGCACTCGGTTGCGAGCGGTGGATCGACTACCAGTACGACGACGACGCCATCGAGGCGATGCGCCGCGACTTCGCCGACGCCTTCGCCACCCGCACCCGTGACGAGTGGGCCGCCGACCTGGGGCCGGCCGACACCTGCGTCTCGGCGGTGCTCGACATCCCCGAGGTCGTTGCCGACGAACAGTTCGTGGCACGTGGCTCGTTCGTCGATGCCGTGCACCCGACAGCCGGCGCACTGCGCCAGGTGGCCGCACCCCTGGCCGGACAGGTCGATGCCACCACGCTGCCCGTCCCCGACTTCGCCGATCCGCACACCGACGAGGTACTCGCCGCAGTCGGCGTCGATGCCGACACGCTCGCCGCCTGGCGGGCCGAGGGGGCGATCGCATGAGCGACGTGCCCACCACGGACCTCGCCGCGATCCCCGACGGCGTCCTCGCCAGGATCGGGCAGGTCCAGTACGAAAAGGAGGGCGGCTTCCCGGTCGAGCACGGCTACATCTGGAGCACCTGCGCCGCCACCGAGAACGGCAACCCGCTGTTCTGGGACGACGCCGTGGCCGCCGAGCTCACCGACGGCCCCATCGCCCCACCGACGATGCTGTCGGTCTGGTTCCGGCCCCACCACTGGTCGCCGGGACGCACCGAGCCGGCCGTGCCGCTGCAGGCCCACTTCGACCTCAAGGACGACCTCGACCTGCCCGAGGCGATCATCTCGTCGAACACCATCACCTTCCACGATCCGGTCCGCATCGGCGACCGGGTCCGGTCCCGACAGGTCCTGAAGTCGATCAGCGAACCCAAGACCACGAAGCTGGGGCGGGGGCGGTTCTGGGTGATCGACGTCGAGTACCTGAACCAGGACGACGCCCTGCTCGGCGTCGAGTCCTACACGGCGTTCGGCTACCGGCGCGACGAGGGTGGGTCTTCGTGACCACGCGACTCCTCCACGGCGACGTCGCCGTCGACGACACGCTTCCCCCGCTCGGGGTCGACGTGACCGCCACGACCGTCGTACTGGGCGCCCTCGCCTCGCGCGACTGGCGCCCCATGCACCACGACAAGGACTTCGCCGTCGAGCGCAACGGCACGAGGGACATCTTCCTCAACACCCCCAACCAGGCCGCCTGGTTCGAGCGCTACGTCACCGACTGGACGGGACCGACCGGCCGCCTGGGCCGCATGACCTTCCGCATGAACACGTCGGTGTTCCCGGGCGACCACATGGTGTTCGGCGCCACCGTCACCGGCACCGACATCGACGCCGCCGGCTGCGGCTGGGTCGACCTCGACGTGGCGCTCATGGTCGGCGACGTGGCCACCACCACCTGCGCCGTGCGGGTGGCGCTGCCGGTCGGCGACGACGACAACCCGTGGAACCGCCGGGGCGATGGCTGGCGGCCCGACAGCGAAGGCGAGAGCTGATGGACCTGAACTTCACCGAGGAACAGGACATGCTCCGAGAGGCGGTGGCCGGCCTCTGCGCCGACGCCTCCGACACCGTGCGCTCCTGCGAGAACGACCCCCGGGGCTTCGACGACGGCTTCTGGGGACAGCTCGCCGCCATGGGCCTCACCGGCCTGATGATCCCCGAAGAGCACGGCGGGTCGGCGATGGGGCTGCTCGACGCCACCATCGTCTACGAGGAGATGGGCCGCAGCCTCGTGCCGTCGCCGCACTTCGTGTCTTCCGTGGTGTCGGCGGGCGTGCTCCAGGCCGGCGGCTCCGCCGACCAGCAGGCCGAATGGCTGCCCCGCATCGCCGCCGGCGATGCGATCCTCACGCCGGCGTGGCTCGAGCCCGACAACAGCACCGGACCGTCGGGCGTCCAGCTCGCCGCTGTGTCCGACGGCGACGACATCGTGCTGACCGGCGCCAAGCGCCACGTTGCGTTCGCATCGTCCGCCGACCGGTTCATCGTCCTGGCACGCGAGCACACCGGCGTCGGCCTCTTCCTCGTGGACCCCACCGCCGACGGCGTCACGCTCACCCAGCAGCTCACCGTCGCCTCCGACACGCAGTACCGGATCGACCTCGACGGGGTCCGGGTACCGGCCGCCGACCGCATCGGCGCCCCCGGCACCGGCTGGGACACCTGGCACACCGCCATGCTCGACGCCGTGGTGCTGGTCGCCGCCCAGGCCATCGGAGCCGCCGAGGCCTCGCACACCCTGGCCACCGAATACGCCAAGGTCCGCCACCAGTTCGACAAGCCCATCGGCTCGTTCCAGTCGATCAGCCACTACCTGGCGGACGGCATCACCGCCATCGACGGCGGCAGGGTGCTGGTCCAACGGGCGGCCTGGACCCGCGACCAGGGGCGGGACATCGCCACGCTCGCCCCCATGGCGAAGCTGTTCGCCACGCAGACCTGCCGGGACGTGGCCGCCACGACAATCCAGATCCACGGCGGCCTTGGATTCACCGTCGAGTGCGACGCCCAGCTCTACTTCCGGCGGGCCAAGTCGTGGCAGCTCAACTGGTACGACGACACCCACCTCGAGGACCTCATCGCCGCCGAACTCCTGGACTGAAGTCAGAGCAGTCCGCTCAGCGGTTGGGCCGCTCCCACTCGTCACGGAGTCGGTCGAGTGCACCGGGTTCATAGCAGTGGGTGAGGGCGCCTGCGAACCTCCGGATGGGGTTGTCCTCGAGCACGATCCTGCCCGGACCGTCGGCCCAGATTGTCAGTTCATCGCCGATCTCGAGGTCGTCTTCCTCAAGCACGCTCGCAGGAATGGTGATACGTCGGCGCCGATTCACCACCAAGGGGTGCTCGATCCTCCGGGTTGCCCGGTCTGCCATATACAGACGGTAGGCCTGACCGTCGTCGCCGACCCAGCGAGTTTGCGCCAGGTCAGCTCAGGACGCCGGTGGGGCAGGTGAGGCCGGTGCCGCCGAGGCCGCAGTAGCCCATCGGGTTCCTCGCCAGGTACTGCTGGTGGTGCTCCTCGGCGAAGTAGAAGGGGCCCCGGTCGACGATCTCGGTCGTGACCGGATCGAACCGGGCGGCGGCCAACAGCGGGGCGAAGGCGTCACGGG
>CAJXIS010000146.1 GCA_913054115.1 uncultured Acidimicrobiaceae bacterium
ACCGCCACGGGCCCACGACCCCGACATCCACCCCAGCTTCAGACAACCCGCACCCCCGACAGCGCCCCAAGACCACCCACCCGACCCACCCCTGCGCTGCTGAACGCACGCACCCGCCCGACGGCCGCCGACAGCGCTGCTTAACCAAGCCGACCCACCCCTGCGCTGCTGAACGCACGCACCCGCCCGACGGCCACCGGCGGCGCGATCGCCCGAGGCATCACAACCGGAGCGACCGACCAACCAACGACAAACCCGCCGACCAGAGCCGCATTCCGGCAGCCAGACGCAGGGCGCGTTGGTCTGTCCCGTGCCCGCTTTGGCCCGATTGCCAATGAACGGCAACCGTGGTGGCCGGACTCGCGAACATCTCGGCCTCGACGAAAGGGCCCCTCCTCATGCAAGACATCGCCTTCGACGACATCGACGGACTGAACGCAGGCGCCGGCGACGACTGGAGCGACTGGGGTCCCGAGATCGAGGTGACCCAGGAGATGGTGAACGGATTCGCCGACCTCACCGGCGACCACCAGTGGATCCACGTCGATATCGAGCGGGCCACCGCCGGCCCGTTCGGCGGACCGATCGCCCACGGGTTCCTCACGCTCAGCCTGCTGCCGAGCCTCAACAAGACCGGCAACGTACGGGTCACCGGCCAGCAGAACGTCGTCAACTACGGGGCCGACGGCCTGCGGTTCCTCGCCCCGGTCCCCGTGGGGTCGAGCCTGCACGCCCGGAACCGGGTCAAGGAGGCCAGACAGCACAAGAAGGGGACGCTGGTGGCCACCCAGGTGGCGATCCACGTCGTCGGCAACGAGGTGCCGTCGGTTCTCTACGACGCGCTGGTGCTGTACCAGGGTTGATCCCGGAGCCCCCGACAACGAACCTCCGCGCAACCAGCCCTGCGCAACCAGCCCAAGCAACGAACCCCCGGGCGGCCGGGTCAGTTGTTCTTCACCGTCATCCCGCCATCGACCAGCAGTGCGTGGCCGGTGATGTAGGACGACGCCGGAAGCGCCAGGTGGAGGATGCCGTGGGCGATCTCCTCCGGCTCGCCGTAGCGGCGCAGCGGCACCGTGCGGCGGGCGAACTTGACCTTCATCTCATCGGGGATCACCGAGGTGATGCCCGTGTGGATCGGCCCCGGGCACACGGCGTTGACGGTGATGCCCTCGTCGCCCAGCTCGACAGCCAGGGATCTGGTGAGCCCGATCACGCCGTGCTTGGCAGCGGTGTAGGCGGCGATCCGAGCCGAGCCGCCGACACCCTCGGTGGACGACACGTTGATGATGCGTCCCGCCGCCGATCGTCGGAGGTGCGGTAGTGCGGCCCGGATGGTGCGGGTCAACGAGGTGAGCAACAGGTCGATGCCGAACTCCAAGGTCTGCTCGAAGTCGTCGTGGTCGATCGGCGACCCGATCGAGGCACCGGCGTTGTTGACCAGCACATCGAGGCCAGATCCCCAGGATGCCACCTCGGACACCACTGCTGCCACGGCACCCCGGTCGGTCACGTCCAGTTCCCATGCGCGCGCGTTTCCACCCGCTGCCGCTATCTCTGCTGCCACCGCCTCGGCCGACGAAAAATCCATGTCCGTGACCGCCACCCGCGCGCCCTCATCCGCGAACAGGTGGGCGGTGGCCCGGCCGATGCCAGAGCCCGCTCCCGTGATGAGCACCACGTGGCCTGCCACCGAGCGGCTCAGCCGGGAAAGACGCGGACCTGCCGGATTCGGTTCGGCGCTTCCGTGCGTTGCAGTCATCCCCCGAGTCTCGCACCACCGGTTTGCCTGCGGCCCCACTGGGCCGGATGATGGGGCATGACTTTTCCCACAGGCCCCATCGCCATTCCCGCCATCGACACGATGATGGGCACCAGGGCCGGTCCCGGCGCCCGCAAGGTCTACAAGGACCTGATGGCGCTCAAGGACGACGAGTCCAAGGAGATGGTCTTCCCGGCCCAGTACATGTTCAAGGACGTGCCCTACTCGCCGGATGCACGCGGCGCAGGCAAGGGAGAAACCGGCGACCAGGGCAACGAGCCCTCAAAACCGGAAGGCGCCGACGCCGACGCCGAACCCGAGATACCCCAGGGCGCCGACCTGCTGCTGCCCGCCATGGACCGCAACAACGTCGAGTACGCCCTGATCGGCGTGGGCCCCGAAGGATCGACCGCCCGCACGCTCATCGCCGAGCACCCCGACCGGTTCCTGCCCTCCTTCGACCCCGACCCCAACGACGTGATGGGATCGGTCCGGACGATCCGGCGCCTCCACGACGAGCTGGGCCTGCGGGCGGTCTCGTTCTTCCCGTCGGGCGGCAACCCGCAGGTGCCGATCGACGACCCGAAGATGTATGCCCTGTACGCCGTGTGCTGCGAGCTCGACCTCCCCGTCTTCTGCTGCGCCGGCGTCCCCGGACCCCGCCTACCGTTCGCCCCCCAGCGGGTCGAGCTCATCGACCGGGTCATGTACGACTTCCCCGACCTCACGTTCGTGACCCGGCACGGCTGCGAACCGTGGGAGGACCTCATCGTCAAGCTGATGCTGAAGTGGCCCAACCTCTACTACTCGACCTCGGCCTTCTCGCCGAAGTACTACCCGAAGGCCATCATCGACTACGCCAACACCCGGGGCGCCGACAAGGTCATCTACGCCGGCTACTTCCCGATGGGGCTCTCCCTGGACCGGATCTTCGGCGAACTGGTCGACGTGCCCTTCAAAGACGACGTCTGGCCCAGGTTCCTGCGCGGGAATGCGGCCAGGGTGCTCGGGCTCGAAAAGTAGGCGACACCGTGGACGGCGGGGACGCGACCGCGCTCCCGACAGAACTCCCCGAATGGGCCGTGACCCAGCGCGAGCACCTCGAGGCCTCGGTCGTCGGCCGCTTCGGGGTCCATCCGCCCTGGTGCGAGCCCGTGGGCCGCATCCAGTTCTCGATCGACCCCGGACCCACCTTCGGCCACGGTGGCCACCCCTCCACCGTCCTGGTACTGGCCGAGATCGACCGGATCGAACCGAAGGGCCTGTCGGTGCTCGACGTCGGCTGCGGTTCCGGCGTGCTGGCGATCGCCGCCGCCCTCCTCGGCGCCGACCAGGTGGTCGCCATCGACACCGACCCCGACGCGATCTCCTGGACGCGATACAACGCCGACGCGAACAACGTGGACCTCCACGCATCGACGACGCCCATCGCCGAGCTGGAGGGGCCGTTCGACCTGGTCCTCGCCAACGTGCTGCCGAGCATCCACGAAGAGCTTGCCCAGGACCTGCTGCGGGTCACTGCAGGAACGCTCGTGCTCAGCGGCATCCCCGAGGACCGCGCCGACAAGGTCGCGGGTTGCTACCTGGCAGCAGGTGCGAATGCAGGTGAAGGCACCCTGGTGGCCGAACACCGAACGAAATGCGAAGAGTGGACGGCGATCACTCTCACGAAGACCCCGCCCGGCCAGTAGCCAGCGCCACCACCCAACCGCCGGCGCCGGCAGCCGCCGCCCGCCAGCGCCGCCACCGCCGCCACCCGTCGCCGCCACCAACCGCCGGCGCCACCTCCCACCTGCCGCCGCCCGCCACTCAGCCGCCACTCCGGCCACTCCGCCGCCACTCCGGCCACTCCCGCCACTCCGGCCACTCCGGCCACTCAGCCGCCACTACCCACCCGCCGGCACCACCCAACCGCCACTACCACCGGCCGCCACTACCACCAGCCGCCACTACCACCAGCCGCCACCCAGCCGCCTCGACTCAGTCGGCGCGCCCGACGACGCCGTTGGCCCGCAACTCGGCGATGCGGTCGGTGTCGTAGCCCAGGCCGGCCAGGACCTCGTCGGTCTGCTCGCCGACCTCCGGCGCCATCGTCGGCGTGGGCGGAAGCTCGCCCTCCACGTAGACCGGCAACGGCAACTGCTCGGCGCCGACGTCGTCGATGCCGTAGAACGGCAGGCGGTGGCGGAACTGTGGGTCGTCGGCGACCGTCTGCGGCGTGTTGACCGGGGCAATCGGCACGTTGGCGTCGTCGGCGAAGGCCAGCCACTCGGCGCAGGTCTTCGTGTGGAAGATGTCGCGCAGCTCGACCTGGAGCTCGGTGTTGTTGCGGGCGTGGTCGGCGTAGGTCGAGCCTGGCCAGCGCTCGAACAGGTCCATGCGGTCGACGCCGCCGCAGAAGTTCTTCCAGAAGGCCTGCTCGGACGCCATGAACAGCACGTGGCCGTCGGCCGCCTCGTAGATCTGGTAGCGGACGCCCTCCCACATGCCGGCGAGGCCCGGCAGGCGCCGCTCGTAGTCGTCAGACGGGTTGCCGGTGACCACGTCGGCGGGCCGCTCATAGGCCCGGTAGGTCTCGATGCGGTACCAGTCCATGTAGGCGGCGGCGTCGGACTGCGCCACCTCGATCGTCACGCCCTCGCCGGTCTCACGGGCACGGATCACGGCCGCCAGGATGCCGAGCGCCCCGATCATCGGACCCACGTTGATGCCGACGTTCGGCAGCGTCGGAATCCGGGTGAACCCATCCTCGTCGACCGTCGGCTCGATCAGCCCCGCCCAGGTGTCGTAGGCGATGCCGTGGCTCGGCATGTCCCGGTAGGGGCCGGTCGCCCCGTAGCCGGAGATGGTGCAGAACACCAGTCGCGGGTTGACGGCCCGCAGCGCGTCGACGCCGAGTCCGAGCTTCGCCAGCGACCCGGGGCGCATCGCCTCCACGACGACATCGGCGCCGCCGACCAGCTCCTTGTAGATCTCGACGCCCTCGTCGGACTTGAGGTCGATGGCGATGCTGCGCTTCCCGCGGTGGGTGTGCAGATGCAGCAACGACGTCCCCTCCACGATCGGCCAGGTCATCTGGCGGATGTAATCACCCTTTGGCGGCTCCACCTTGATGACGTCGGCGCCCAGGTCGGCCAGGAACGTGGCCACCAGCCCGGGCCCCAGCAGAGAACTCTCGATCACTCTCAGACCCTGCAAGAGGCGCGTCTCACTCACAGAACGATTCTCTCGCTCCCACCTCTCGGCGTCCAACCCCCGGCGCTCACCCCAGAGGATTCCCGAGGCTCTCCCCGGCGACGAACCAAGGTCCCGGCCTGCTTAGGCTCGCCCCATGTCTGCGCCGATGGGAATGCTCCACGCCATGTCCCACCACGGCGGACGGGTCCCCCCGGTCGGCAGGGAGACCCGGCGGCGCGTCTGGGCCTTCGCCCACCCCTACCGGGCAATGGTCGCCGGCTTCGTCGCGACCGTCGTTCTCTCGTCGGTCCTCGGGGTCGTCCCGCCGCTGCTGTTCCGCGAGATCATCGACGGCGCCATCGCCGACGGCGACCGAGGCCGCATCACCGTGCTGGGAGGGCTCGTCATCGTCGCCGCCCTCGCCCATGCGCTGCTCTCGTTCCTCGAACGCTGGTGGTCGTCGATCATCGGCGAGGGCGTCATCTACGACCTCCGGGTCGCCCTCTTCGACCACGTGCAGCGGCTGCCGATCTCGTTCTTCACCCGAACCCAGACCGGGGCGCTCGTCAGCCGCCTCAACAACGACGTCATCGGCGCCCAGCGGGCCCTCACCGGCACGCTCGGCACGGTCGTGGCGAACACGATCACCGGCATCACCACGGTCGCCACGATGCTCTACCTCGAATGGCGGATCACGCTTCTCTCCCTGGTGCTCATCCCGCTCTTCGTGCTTCCCGCCCGGCGCGTCGGACGGATCATCGCCGACATCACCCGCGAGGGCATGAACCTCAACGCCTCCATGAACACCACGATGACCGAACGCTTCAACGTGGCGGGCGCACAGTTGGTGAAGCTGTTCGGCCGACCCGACGAGGAATGCGGCGACTTCGCCGACCGGGCCGGCCGGGTCCGCGACATCGGCATCCGCAGCGCCCTCTACAGCCGCACCTTCCTCATCGCCCTCACGCTGCTCGGCGCCATCGGAACCGCAGCCGTCTACTGGGTGGGCGGCACGATGGCGATCGACGAGGCCATCAGCATCGGCACCCTGGCCTCGATGGGCGTGCTCGTGGCACAGGTCTACGGACCGCTGGCACA
>CAJXIS010000147.1 GCA_913054115.1 uncultured Acidimicrobiaceae bacterium
CCTCGGGGATCGACACGCCGAGACGCCTGGCCACCTGCGAGAGCGCCCGATTGTGGTCGAGGCGGGTCATGGCGGTGAACCGCTCGTTCGGCACGTCCGGGGCGCTGTGCATGGCGATCAGCGAGTTGGTGTTGGCAGGGTTGCCGACCACCAGCACGCGCAGGTCGTCGGCAGCGTGGTCGTTGAGCGCCCGGCCCTGCACCGTGAAGATGGCACCGTTGGCCTCGAGCAGGTCCTTGCGCTCCATGCCCTTGCTCCGGGGCCGTGAGCCGACCAGCAGGGCCACGCCGGTGCCCTCGAACGCCACGTTCGGATCGTCGCTGAGCACCATCGAGTCAACCAGCGGGAAGGCACAGTCGTCGATCTCCATGGCGACACCCTCGAGGGCGCCCATGGCGGGAGGAATCTCGAGCAGTTGCAGGACCACGGGCTGGTCAGGGCCCAGCAGTTGGCCGCTGGCGACGCGGAAGACGAGGCTGTAGCCGATCTGACCGGCAGCGCCGGTGACGGTGACTCGAACAGGGGTGGGGCTCACGTGGGCTCCTGGCGCTTGGACACGGGGACCCGCCAAGGCTACCGACGGGCCCGGCGACGATCCCAGTCAGCAGCCGGTGACATCCGTCCCCTCCGGCGACCCCGGTCGGCAGCCGGGAACCACCCCCCTCACTGTTCGCGGGTACTCCCCAACCATGACTCGTGGAGGCCCGAGTAGACGCCGCCGGCGGCAACCAGGTCGGCGTGCCGACCACGTTCGACGACGTGACCGGCGTCGAAGACCAGGATCAGGTCGGCCCGTTCGGCCGTCGAGAGCCGGTGGGCGACGCTGATCGTGGTGCGGCCCTCGGAGAGCCTCGCCAACGCCTGCTCCAGCGCCTGTTCGGTCTCGGGATCGACCGCCGACGTGGCCTCGTCGAGGATGAGCAGGCCCGGGTCGGCCAGTTGCGCACGGGCGAGGGCCACCAACTGCCGTTCGCCCACCGACAGCGACTCGCCCCGTTCACCGACCGGCGTGTCGATCCCGGCGGGCAGCGACGCCACCCAGGTACCGAGCCCGAGCGCAGCGATGGCATCCGCGGCATCCGCCGCCGTGGCACCGGGCCGACCGAAGCGGATGTTCTCACCAACCGTGGTGTCGAACAGGAAGCCGTCCTGGGGCACCATGCGCACCGCCGCCCGACGTTCGTCGGGGTCCACCTCACGCAGGTCGATGTCGCCGACGAGCACCCGTCCCAACGTCGGGTCGGCCAGGCGGGCGACCAACTTGACGAACGTCGTCTTGCCCGACCCGGTCTCGCCCACCACGGCGACCGATGCGCCGGACGGGATGTCGATGTCGAGACCACGCAGAACGAGGTCGCCCTCGCGGTAACGGAACTCGAGGCCCTCGGCACGCACCCCCAGCGAACCCTCCGGCAGCCGGAGCCCCACGTCGGGCTCCACGACATCCGGCTCGGTGTCGAGCACGTCGAGGATCTTCCACCAGCCGGCCAACGCCGTCTGCGTCTGGTCGAGCACCTCGCCCAACTGGGTGATCGGCGCCACGAACAGGTTGGCGAGGAACATGAACGCAACCAGCTCGCCGGCACTCACGCCCCAGGCGTCGCCCCACCACACCCCGGAGGCGATCACCGCCGCGATGGCGGCCATTCCGACGACGTCGGTGAACGGCAGGACGAGGGCGAAGTACCGCATGGCGCGCAGTTGCTGCCGGTACTGCTGGTCGACGGCCTCGTGCAGGTCGGCACGACTCGCCTCACGCTGCCCGTAGGCCCGGATGACCCCCATGCCGAGCACCGTCTCGGACACCCGTGCCAACGTCTCGGAGACCCGGGTCCGCAACCGGTCGTACGCACGGAGTTGGCCCCGTTGGACGCTCCGCAGGACCGGCAGCAGCGGCAGGTGGACCAGCAGCGTCACGAGGGCCAGCTGCCACGAGAACACCAGCATGATCACCAGCACCGCGACGATCTGGACGGCGCTGATGATCCAGGCGACCGCCCCCCACTGGGCGAACTTGTTGAGCGCCTCGACGTCGCTGGTGACACGCGCCGTGAGCACACCCTTCCGGGAGGCGGTGTGCTCGGCGAGGCTCAACCGGTGGAGGTGCGCGAATGTCCGGACGCGCAGGCCGTAGAGCACATTCTCAGCGGTCTTCGTCAGGCGCAGGTAGGTGATCCGTTCGAGCGAGATGCCCACCAGGATGAGACCCGCCGCCACACCGGTGAGTGCGAACACGATGCCCATCTGGACATCACCGTCGAGTACCCCGCGGTCGAGGACCATCTTGATCGTGAGCGGGACCAGCAGCTTCCCTGCCGCCACCGCCAGCGCCATCGCCGCCGTCAACAGCAGTCCGGAGCGAAGTTCCGGTGACGCAGCCAACCCGCGTCGGAGCACGGCCAACGACCCGGCGCCCTCGATCCCGTCGAGCGACCGGACATCGTGGTCCTCCCACGGACCGACCACGTCGCCGCCCTCGATCGCCTCGACGGCGGCCCCGGTGTCCTCCCCGGGGACGAGCGTGCTCATCGGGTCGCCCCCTCATAGGCCCGCACCAGGGCGGCATAGGAGGGCACGGACAGCAGCTCGTGGTGGGGGCCCTCGGCGACGATCCGGCCCTCCTCGAGGAACAGGACACGGTCGGCCAGTCGGATCGTGGCCAGCCGATGGGCGACCACGAGCAGCGTGTGCCCGCCCTCGACCCGGAGGTTGTGCAGGATCGCCGCCTCGACCACCGGATCGACGGCGGATGTGGCGTCGTCGAGCAGGAGCACCCGGGGTTGCCGCAGGAGCGCTCGGGCAAGGGCGAGGCGCTGTCGCTGGCCACCGGACAGCGTGACGCCCCGCTCGCCGATCACGGTCTCGAGTCCGATCGGGAGCGCCGCGACGAACTCGTCGGCGGCCACGAGCCGCAGCACCCTGTCGAGTTCTGCGTCAGGGACCTCCCGGTCGAGGACCAGGTTGCTCCGGACGGTCTCTGCGAACAGGTAGGTCTCCTGGAAGACCGGTGCCACCACGTCGGGGATGCCGTCGGCACCGAGTTCGGCGACGTCGACGCCCCCCAGCGTGATCCGCCCGCCGGTCACCGGCATGAGGCCGGCGACGAGGTCGAAGAGCGTGCTCTTGCCCGAACCAGTGGCCCCGACCAGGGCGACCGATTCACCGGCACCCACCCGTGCGGTCAGGCCGTCGAGCACCGGGGGGCCGGCGTCGAACGCGAACGAGACGTCATCGAACACGACCTCCACGGAGGCCGGGACGGGCGGCGGATCGGCCGGGCGGACCTCGATGTCGACCGAGAGGACACCGTCCAGGCGATCCATCGACACCACCGAGCGGGGCATCTCCTGGAACAGGAAGCCCAGGATCTCCATCGGGATCGCCAGCATGTTGAACAGGGCCATCGACCGGACCACGTCGCCCACCGAGACGGAGCCCTGACCGACCAGCCAGGTGCCGAGGAGGAGCACGACCAGAATGCCGAGGTTCGGCAGGGCGTAGACGAACGGCAGGTACACCGCCCGCAACCGGCCGATCTCGACCCGCTCGACGCGCAGGATGTGGGCGGCCTCGGCCAGGCGCTCGACCTCGGCGTCCTCCCGGCCGAGCGTCTTCACCACGAGGACGCCGTCGAGGCTCTCGTGGGCGATCCCCGACACCAGACCCACCGCCGCCTGGGCTCGTGCCGCAGGCGCCTCGACCGACCGGGTGTAGCGCTGGTTGAGCACCGCCAGCACCGGGAACAGGACCAGCGCCACGAGTGCGAAGAGCGGGTGCACCACCAGCAGGCTCACCAGCGACACCACCACGAGTGCCACCACGGACATCGAATACGCCAGTGGCATCAGCATCGACGCAGCCGTCTCGACGTCGGCGTCGGCATGCGCCAGGAGCTGCCCGGCGGGACGGGAGTGGTAGAACGACAATGGGGCGTCGAGGTACTGGTCGAGGATGGCGAGGCGCCAGGTGCGTTGGGTACGCGCCACGGCGGTGAAGTTGAAGAACCGGCGCACCATCATCGAGACACCCCGCACGACGCCGACGGCGGCGATGACGGCCGCACCGGCGAGCGCCGTCCCACGGTCGACGCCCCCGCCGTCGAGGCCCGGAAGGATCAGCTCGTCGGTGACGCGCCCCAGCACGACCGTGTAGCCGACGACGGCCACGGCGAAGATGTTGGCCCCGGCGATGCCGAGGAAGTGCGGGAGGGGGTGGGCGCGGAAGGACCGCAGAACGAGCCGGCCGCCACGCCGGAAGATGCCGTCGGTTCGGGCCGGTGTCGACCCGGTGCCGTCAGAGTCGGTCAACGAGCGCCTGGGCGAACTCGGAGCACTTCACCTCGGTGGCCCCGTCCATGAGGCGGGCGAAGTCGTAGGTGACCACCTTGTCGCCGATGGCCGCCTCGAGCGCCCGCACGATGTCGTCGGCAGCGTCCTGCCAGCCGATGTGCTCGAACATGAGCACGCCCGACAGGATCACCGACGACGGGTTGACCTTGTCCTGGCCGGCGTACTTGGGGGCCGTGCCGTGGGTGGCCTCGAAGATGCCGTGGCCGGTCATGTAGTTGGCGTTGCCTCCCGGGGCGATACCGATGCCGCCGACCTGCGCCGCGAGGGCGTCGGAGAGGTAGTCGCCGTTGAGGTTCATGGTGGCGATCACGTCGAACTCGGCCGGCCGGGTGAGCACCTGCTGGAGGGCGATGTCGGCGATTGCGTCCTGGACGAGGATGCGGTCGCCGGGGTCGCCATCGCAGTCGGCCCAACTGACGGCGACATCGGAGAACTCTTCGCGGACCAGCTCGTAGCCCCAGCGCTGGAAGGCGCCCTCGGTGAACTTCATGATGTTGCCCTTGTGTACCCAGTGGATCCGCGGAAGGCCATGATCGACCGCGTACTGGATGGCGGCACGCTGGAGGCGCTGGGAACACATCTTGGAGATGACCTTGATGCCGATGCCGGCGTCCTCGCGGATCTGCCAGTTGAAGGCGTCCTCGAGCAGCTCGCGCAGCTTCTTGGCATCGGGGGTCATGGCCTCGACCTCGAGGCCGGCATAGATGTCCTCGGTGTTCTCCCGGAAGATCACCATGTCGACCAGTTCGGGATGCTTGACCGGCGACGGCACGCCCTTGAACCACCGGACGGGGCGCAGGCACACGTACAGGTCGAGGATCTGGCGCAGCGCCACGTTGAGGCTGCGGAAGCCGCCACCGACCGGTGTGGTGAGCGGGCCCTTGATGCCGAGCATGTACTCGGTGAACACCTCGACCGTCTCCTGGGGCAGCCATTCGCCGGTCTCGCGGTAGGCCTTCTCTCCGGCGAGCACCTCTTTCCACTCGATGGAGTGGCCGTGCCTCGAAGCTGCAGCGTCGAGGACCAGCCGGGCGGCGGGCCAGATGTCGACACCGGTGCCGTCGCCCTCGATGAAGGGGATGATCGGATCTGTCGGTACCTGGAGGCGCCCGTCGGCGCCCATCGTGATCTTTTCAGCCATGGGAGCGACCCTATCCAGAGGGAAACGACTGCGACGAGTCCCGCCTCAGGCCCCGGCCGTCACGGCACCGATCCCGAGGGCATCGAGGACACCTTCGACCGCCTCGGGCACATTGAGGGTGTACAGGTGGATCCCCGGAGCTCCGAGGTCGAGGAGCTCCTGGACGAGACCGGCCGCCGAATCGATGGCGATCCGCAGGCGCTCGTCACCATCGACCTCCTCCAGCCGCTGCCAGAGTCGGGACGGCGTGTCGGTGCCGTTCATGTCGGCGAAGCGCTTGACCGACGCCGGGTTCGTGACCGGGATGACCCCCGCCACCACCGGTGTCTCACAGCCGAGGTCGGCCAACTCGTCGGCCATGCGCCGGTAGTGGTCGGCGTCGAAGAAGAACTGCGTGATACCGAAGTCGGCCTGCTTCAGCTTCTCGGCGAGGCGTCGACGGTCGGTGGCCCGGTCCGGTGAACGTGGATGCACTTGGGAAACGCCGCAACGCCCACCCCGAAGTCGGTCTCGTCCCGGACCTAATCGATCAGGTCCATGGCGTAC
>CAJXIS010000148.1 GCA_913054115.1 uncultured Acidimicrobiaceae bacterium
CCAGGCGGCGTCGTAGCGGGCAAACCCCGCATTCGACGTGATGACGTTGCCGATGCGGTCCTGGGGACCGCCGAAGTACTCGGCGACGATCGCGGCGATCACGGAGAGTGGTGCCACCAGGCGCAGGGCGTTGGCGAAGAACGGCAGGGCGTTGGGGATGCGGACCTCGCGCAGGATCGTCCATTCGCCTGCTGCGTAGGAGCGCATCAGCTCGATCTCGTCAGGGTGCACCTCGGTCAGGCCCTTGGCGGTGTTGATGAACACGGGAAAAAACACCACGGCGACCACGACAGCCTGGTTGCTGAGCGTCCCCGTGATGCCGAACCAGGCGTTGAAGATCGGCGCCAGGGCGACGATGGGTGTGGCGTTGACGGCCACCGCCAGCGGCGTGAGTCCCTCGTTGACGGTGCGGAAGCGTGTCGTGAGAAAGGCCAGCAGCACGCCGGCGACGATGCCGACGAGCAGGCCGCTGACGGCGATCCGACCGGTCTCCCAGCCGGCGTGCCGAAGCGTCGGCCACTGGTCCGTGAGTTGCGCCCAGATCGACGTCGGCCTGGGCAACAGGAACTCCTGGATTCCGAACCCTCGGACGCCGCCCTCCCATGCACCGAGGAACAGGGCACCGGTGACCAGCGGTGGGGCCAGGCCACGCAGGCGGCCGGCGATCACGATCCGTCCTCCACGGCACGCAGTGCCTCACGGATCTCGGTCGAGGTCCTGAAGAACTCCGGGTCCTCACGGGTGTCCTCGGTGCGTTCACCGAGGTCGACCTCGACGATCGAGTGGATGCGTCCCGGCCGGGGCGACAGCACGACGACACGGTTCGAGAGGAACGCCGACTCGGAGATGGAGTGCGTGACGAACACGACCGTCGTGCCCGTCTCCCGCCAGATCCGCAGGAGCTCACCCTGCATGTGCTCACGGGTCATCTCGTCGAGGGCGCCGAACGGCTCGTCCATCAGGAGCAGGCGCGGCTCGAACGAAAGCGCCCTGGCGATGGAGACCCGCTGTTGCATCCCGCCGGACAGCTGACGCGGATAGTGGCCGCCGAAGTCCGGCAGCTTGACGAGGTCGAGCATCTCGCGGGAACGGGCAGTCCGTTCGGCCTTCGACCAGCCCTTGAGCTCGAGCGGCAGTTCGATGTTGGCCGCCACCTTGCGCCAGTCGAAGAGCCCGGCGTGCTGGAAGACCATCCCGTAGTCCTGGTCCAGCCGGGCCTGATGGGCCGACTTGCCGAACACGTCGACCGATCCCGCCGTCGGCTCGATCAGGTCGCCGATCAGCCGCAGGAAGGTCGACTTGCCACACCCCGAAGGGCCGATAAGCGTGACGAACTCCCCGGGCTCGATGGTGAGATCGACGCCGGAAAGGGCCGTGACCTCACCGGCGCTGCCCCGACCGAAGACCTTCTCGACACCCGTGACGACGACAGCGGCCTCGCTCATGCGACGACCTCCCTGGTACGGCCGGTGAAGATCCGCTCGACCAGGCTGACGAGACCGAAGACCGAGAGGCCGAGCGCCGCCGCACCGATCACCGAGGCGTAGAGGCGCTCGGGGAACACGGCATAACGCTGCGCGAACTCGAGGATCGCCCGCCCGAGGCCGGTCTTGGTGCCGATGGAGATCTCACCGACGATCGCTCCGACGACGCTGAGCGTGGCGGCGATCTTGAACGCCGGGAACAGGTACGCCCGAGCCGCCGGAAGCCGGAGCTTGAACAGCGTCGTCCCCCAGGAAGCCGCATAGCTGCGCATCAACTCCACATCGGCCACGTTGGGCGACTGCAGCCCGCGCAACGCGCTCACGGCGACCGGGAAGAAGGTCAGGTAGGCGGCGATGAGCGAGATGCTGAACAGGTCGGGCAGGTCGTTGATGCGCCCCCAGGTGACGATGATGGGCGCCAGGGCGATCAACGGAATGGTCTGCGACACGTTGATCCATGGCAGCAGACCGCGCTCGACGACCCGCCAGCGGAGCATCAGCACCGCCAGGGCCAGGCCGACGGTCAGGCCGAGGAAGAAGCCGATTGCCGCCTCCTGCAGCGTGAACCAGGCCTTCTTCAGGAGGTAGACCGACATCGGCAGCGTGTTGCGGCCGTCGCGGATATCGGACACGAGTTCGGCCAAGATGTCCTTGGCGTGCGGCATCGTCAGGTCGTCGGTCGTGACCCGGAGCTCGATGTCGGTGCCGGGCACCCGGTCACCCGTCTGCTGGCCCACCCACTTGTAGCCCTCCCAGAGGACGACGAGCAGCACCATGGCCAAGAACGTGGTCAGGGTCATGCGCAGGACCCGGCGGCCGTTCATCGGTTCACCGTTCGTCGGCCTCGCCAGAGGCGAAGCGGCGCTGCCTCTCCATCAGGCTGCACCAGTCCCAGCCGGCTCCCCCCATCGCGTCGACGTCCGCCAGGAACTGGCCGACGAGCGCAGTGACGGGAAGGGAGATGCTCATCGCAGAGGCCTCCTCGAGCACGAGCCCGATGTCCTTGCGCATCAGGGTGGTCGAGAAACCGAAGTCGTAGTCACCGGCTGACATCTTGTCGGCCCGATTCGCCATCTGCCACGACGTCGAAGAACCCTGCAACATGGCCTCGACCACGTGCTCGACATCGAGTCCGGCCCGGGAGGCGAAGTCGAGGCCTTCGGCAAGCGCCTGGCAGAGTCCGACGACGCAGATCTGGTTCGTCATCTTGGTCAACTGGCCCGCACCCGCGCCTCCCATGAGTCGGACCCGGGCCGCATACACCTCCATGACCGGCACGGCCCTGGCGAACGCCTCGTCGTCTCCTCCGGCCATCACCGTCAGCGAGCCATTGCGCGCCCCGTCGACACCCCCGGAGACCGGTGCGTCGAGAAAGTGGGCTTCGGCCGCTGACATGCGGTCGCCGACCTCCCGTGCGATCCGGGCAGACGTGGTCGAGTGGTCGATCCAGATCGTCCCAGCCGAGATGGCAGGGAGCAGTTCATCGGCCACGACCTGCAGCTCACGGTCCGCCGGAAGGGAGGTGATGACGAACTCGGCTTCGGCGACCGCTGCCGCCACGGAGTCGGCCGCTCCGCCCCCGTGCTCGGCCACCCACCGGGGTGCGTGGCCTTCGATGACGTCGAATACCAGGAGGTCGTGGGCTTCGTCGTGACCGGCCAGGTGGGCGGCGATGTGCCAGCCCATGCGGCCGAGGCCGAGGACCGCGATCCTCATGCCGGGACTCCGGGCTTGCCACGGTCATCGAGGCCGAAGCCGCCGACCAGTCGGGCGTTGACCCGTCCGCCGATCGACATGGCCAGGATGAGCACCAGTTCGTTCGGCCGGGGAGCGTCGGAGACCCCCACCTCGATGGCGTCATAGTGGCTGCCGACATACGACCATTCGAGGTGCGTCAGGGGGATGTCGATCCTTGCACCGAGTGGTCCGACCTTCTTGGTGGAGGCGACGATCGCCTCACCCTTGCCGAGTGCGGCCCGCATTCCGCCACCTCCGGGTATGTGCCACATGGCGCCGTGTTCGAGCTCGCCCGCTGCGCCGACGATCGCACCCTTGCCGTAGCCGTCGATCACATCGGGGTCCCCGCCGAGGTGGCCGATGAGCAGCTCGCCGAGTTGTTGGCCCAGCGCACGCAACTCGTCGGTTGCCGGGCTCAGGTCGCCCACGTAGTCACCGACGAAGGGGTTGTTCACGACCGCAGCGACCGCTCCCTTCGTGGAGCGTCCGGCAGGAGGCGGCCCGAACTCGTGGTGGGTCTCCTCGATGGTCAGACAGATCTTGCGGGTGGTGAACAGCAAGGGAGTCCTGCTCTCTGCGGTTGGGGCAATTCGGGAAAGATGTTGAGGGCCACCGGGTTGCGGGTGGCCGATCGAGGTCCGTTCAGGTGCCGGCCAGTGCCGGGATGATGCTGCGGCCGTAGGCCTCGAGCGTCTCGTCCTGCTGGTCGTGCATCAGGTAGACGGCGAACTGGTCGACGCCGAGGTCGCGCAGTTCCTCGAGGCGGGCGATGTGCGCCGCCTCGTCGCCGAGGATGCAGAAACGGTCGATGATCTCGTCGGGCACGAACTCGGTGTGCTCGGCGCCGGCACGACCGTGCTCGCTGTAGTCGTAGCCCCTGCGGCCCTCGATGTAGTCGGTGAGCGCCTGGGGGATGGCCGTGCCGTCGGTGCCGTAGCGGCCGACGAGGTCTGCGACGTGGTTGCCGACCATCCCGCCGAACCACCGCACCTGGTCGCGCTGGTGGACGATGTCGTCGCCGACATAGGCCGGCGCCACGACGCAGATCGTGAGCGAGTCGGGATCGCGTCCGGCCTCCTCGGCGGCCCTGCGGACCGCTCCGATCGTCCATGCGGCGATCTGGGGGTCGGCCAGCTGGAGGATGAAGCCGTCGGCCTTGCGGCCGCAGAGGGCGAGCGCCTTCGGGCCGTAGGCGGCCATCCAGATCGGAAGCGATCCGCTGTCGCACCACGGGAAGGTCTGACGGGTCCCGTTGTAGTCGACCTCGCCGCCTTCGGCGAGGCCCTTGATGACGCCCATCGCCTCCTCGAGGGTGGCCAGGTTGCACGACGGGTAGCCGATCACCCGCATGGCCGAGTCGCCACGCCCGATGCCGCACACCGTGCGCTCGCCGTACATCTCGTTGAGGGTGGCGAAGACCGAAGCCGTGACGGTCCAGTCGCGCGTGCCCGGATTCGTCACCATCGGGCCGACGGTCATGGTGCTGGTGGCCGCCAGCATCGCCGAGTGGATCACGTACGGCTCCTGCCACAGCACGTGGCTGTCGAACGTGTAGGCGTGGGTGAAGCCCAGCGCCTCGGCCCGCTGGGCGATCTCCACGACCCGCCTCGCCGGCGGATCGGTCTGCAGCACTACTCCGAAGTCCATGTCTCCTCGCTTTCCCTGGCTCTTTCCCGCTTCGTGCCCGGTCAGTCGTTCTGCGGGAACCCGAGGTCGACGCTGCTGGTCGACGGATCGGGCCACCGGCTGGTGATCACCTTGGGTCGGGTGAAGAACCGCATTCCCTCCGGGCCGTACATGGTGCTGTCGCCGAACAGAGAGTCGTTCCAGCCACCGAACGAGTGGTACCCGACCGGCACCGGGATCGGCACGTTGATGCCGACCATGCCGGCCTCGGCGTCCCGCTGGAACCGATGGGCTGCTCCACCGTCGCGCGTGAAGATGGCGGCACCGTTGCCGTACGGGTTGTCGGCGATCATCCGAACCGCTTCGTGGTAGGTCTCGGTGCGAACCACGGTCAGGACCGGGCCGAAGATCTCGTCGCGGTAGACCTGCATGTCGGTGGTGACGTTGTCGAGCAGCGACACGCCCAGGAAGTAGCCGTCGCCGTCGAACACCTGCTCGCGGCCGTCGACGACGACCGTGGCCCCCTCGTCGGCGCCGATGTCGAGGTAGCCGGCGACGCGGTCGCGGTGCTCACGGGTGATGAGCGGTCCCATCTCGGACGCCGGGTCGTCGCCGGGGCCGATCACGAGCTTGTCCATGCGGACCCGGATGCGTTCGACGAGGTCGTCGGCGATGTCGCCGACGGCGACGACGACCGAGATCGCCATGCAGCGCTCGCCTGCCGAGCCATAGGCGGCGGACACGGCGGCATCGGCGGCCAGGTCGAGGTCGGCGTCGGGCAGGACGACCATGTGGTTCTTGGCGCCGCCAAGGGCCTGGATGCGCTTGCCGTTGGCCGTGCCGGTCGAGTACACGTAACGGGCGATCGGGGTCGAGCCCACGAAGCTGACGGCGGCCACATCCGGGTGCTCGAGGAGTCGGTCGACCGCCACCTTGTCGCCGTTGACCAGGTTGACGACGCCGGGCGGGAAGCCGGCCTCCTGCGCCAGCTCGACGATGAAGCGTGGCGCCGAGGGGTCGCGCTCGGAGGGCTTGAGGATGAACGTGTTGCCACAGGCGACGGCGTTCGGGAACATCCAGAGCGGCACCATGACCGGGAAGTTGAACGGTGTGATGCCGGCGCACACGCCGAGCGGGTGGCGCACGGTGTAGACGTCGACGCCTGCC
>CAJXIS010000149.1 GCA_913054115.1 uncultured Acidimicrobiaceae bacterium
CCTCTACGGGCAGAGCGTCCATCACGCCCGTGTCCGGATGGGCGAGGCGCTCGCCGAGCAGGCGCCCGTCGAGGCGGACCTGGTGATGGGCGTGCCCGAATCGGGCATCCCGGCGGCCGAGGGCTACGCCCGTGCGTCGGGCATCGACTTCGGCCACGGTCTCGTCAAGAACCGCTACATCGGTCGTACGTTCATCGCCCCAACGCAGGCCATGCGGTCGGCGGCTGTGCGCATGAAGCTCAACCCGCTGCGGGACAACATCGCGGGACAGCGCCTCGTCGTCGTGGACGACTCGATCGTGCGGGGCACCACGACCCGTTCGATGGTGCGCATGCTGCGGGATGCCGGGGCGAAGGAGGTGCACATGCGGGTGTCATCGCCGCCGTATCGCTGGCCGTGCTTCTACGGGATGGACACGGGGACCAAGGGCGAGTTGTTGGCGGCCAACCTCACGGTCGACGAGATCCGCGAGTACCTCGACGTCGACTCGCTCAGCTACCTCGCGCTCGACCGCCTGCTCGAATCCACCGGTGCCGTCGGCGCCGGATTCTGTTCCGCCTGCCTGACCGGCGAGTATCCGATCGAGATCCCGGTCAACCTGACGAAGCAGGTGCTCGAGCGTCCCGGCGATTCACCGGCGCCCGAGCGGGCCATGCCCGTGATCGCCGGCGATCCCGAGGGTGGGTTGCCCGTCGAGGATGCTGCCCGGCTCTTCGATCGCACCTGAGGCGACTATGGCCGAGGACTACCGGTCGGCGGGTGTCGACATCGTTGCCGGCGAGGATGCCGTGCGACGCATCGTCCCCCACGTGCGCTCCACCTACCGACCGGAGGTGATCGGGGACATCGGCGGGTTCGGTGGCCTCTTCGACATCGGCAGGTCGGGCTACTGCGATCCGCTTCTCGTGTCGACGACCGACGGGGTCGGCACCAAGGCGGAGATCGCCCGGCAGACGGGTCGTTTCGACACGATCGGCCGTGACCTCGTCGCCATGTGCGTCGACGACCTGGTGTGCGTGGGGGCAGCACCGCTGTTCTTCCTCGACTACGTGGCGGTCGGTCGGCTCGACCCCGTGGCCATGGAGCAACTGGTGGCCGGCATCGCCGCCGGTTGCCGGGAGGCCGGTTGTGCGCTGATCGGCGGCGAGATGGCCGAACATCCCGGCGTGATGGAGGCCGACCAGTTCGACCTGGTGGGCTTTGCCGTTGGCGCCGTCGAACGCGATGCCGTGCTCGACGGGAGCCGGGTGGTCGCCGGCGACGTCCTCGTCGGCATCGAGTCGCCGAACCTGCGTTCCAACGGCTTCTCGCTGGCCCGTCGTCTCGTGTTCGAGGTGGCAGGCAGGTCGCTCGACGATCCCGCCTGGGACGGCGCCGAGGCATCGCTGGCCGACGAGCTGCTGGCGCCGAGCGTGATCTATGCCCCGGCGGTGGTGGCTGCGCTGGCTGCCCATGAGGTGCACGCCGTCGCCCACGTCACCGGCGGCGGCCTTCCCGGCAACCTGTCCCGCGTGCTCGGCGAGGCCGTCGATGCCGTCGTCGATACCGCCTCCTGGGAGGTGCCACGGATCTTCCGGGAGTTGCAGGCGATGGGGGGCGTCGGCGACGACGAGATGGCGCAGGTGTTCAACCTCGGGATCGGCATGGTGCTGGCCGTCCCGGCCGACGAGGCCGAAGATGTCGTCGCCACGCTTGCTGCGTACGACCGTCCGGCCAGGGTCATCGGCGAGCTGGTCGAGGGCTCCGGCCACGTCGACCTGCGCCGCTAGGTTCGCAGCCATGGCAGCGGCTTCCTCCGGTCCGGATCAGGCACTGATCGACCACCTGCTGGCACACGCCGTCCGGACGGGTGACTTCACGCTCAAGAGTGGCCGCAAGAGCACCTGGTTCTGTGATGGCAAGCAGACCGTCTGCCGGCCAGAGGGCCTGCTCCTCGTCGCCGATGCGGCGCTCGAGGTCATCCCCGACGACGTGACCGCCATCGGAGGACTCACTGCCGGTGCCGACCCGGTGGCGTTCGGCATCGCCGCGGTCGCCGCCACCCGTGGTCGCTCGCTGCGGTCGTTCAGCATCCGCAAGGAGTCGAAGGGCCACGGCGTCGAGGGCCGCCTGGCTGGCGCACTCGAGCCCGGCGACCGGGTCGTGATCTGCGAGGACGTGGTCACCAGGGGTGCTTCTCCGCTCGAGGCCGCCGAGGTGGTCCGGGCCCTGGGTGCCGAACCGGTGATGATCCTGCCCATCGTCGACCGGGGCGGAACCTGTGGTGCGCTGGCCGAGGCGGCTGGCATCGCCTTCTGCCCACTGGTCACCGCCCTCGATCTGGGCTTCCCGTACGAGGGACCCTGACCCGGGTAGAGCCGTCGGCCGCCCCGTAGGCTCTCGGCCCATGCCCTACCTGCCGACTGCCGCTTTTTCGATCGAACTCCACGTCGAGTTGGCCAACGTGCCCAACACGCTGGGTCGTCTTGCCACGTCCATCGGCGAGGCAGGAGCCAACATCGTGTCGATGGGCGGCTTTGACGTCCGTGGCGACATCCTCGTCAACGACGTCGTCGTCAACTGCAGCGACGAGGACCACGCCGGCCGGGTGGTGGCCGCCGTCGAGGCGCTCGACGGCGTCGACCTCGTGTCCTGGTTCGACCGGACGTTCCACATGCACGAGGGCGGCAAGATCGAGGTGCTGCCCCTCGCACCGGTCAGCGACATGCACGACCTGTCGATGGCGTATACGCCGGGCGTCGCCCGGATCTGCATGGCCATTCACGCGGATCCCAGCCGGGCCCACGACCTCACCATCAAGAAGAACACCGTCGCCATCGTGTCCGACGGTTCGGCGGTGCTGGGTCTCGGTGACATCGGCCCGGAGGCGGCCATGCCGGTGATGGAGGGCAAGGCGCTGCTGTTCAAGGAGTTCGCCGGGGTCGATGCGTTCCCCGTGTGCCTCAGGACCGAGTCGCCCGAGGAGATCATCGAGACGGTGATCCGCCTGGCGCCCACGTTCGGGGGCATCAACCTCGAGGACATCAAGGCACCGGGTGCATTCCAGGTCGAGCAGGCGCTCAAGGAGGCACTCGACATTCCGGTGTTCCACGACGACCAGCACGGCACAGCCGTTGTCACCCTGGCGGCACTGTGGAACTCGCTCAGGTTGACCGGTCGCAGGATCGGGGACCTGTCGGTCGTGATCTCGGGGGTGGGCGCCGCCGGCATGGCGGTCGGCAGGATCCTGATCGACGCCGGGGTCGGCGAGATCGTCGGTATCGACAGGCAGGGCGCCGTCTACTCGGGACGTGACGACCTGAACTTCGCCAAGGAGTGGTTCGCCGACAACACCAACCCCGACCGCAAGATGGGCACCGTCCACGACGTGCTCCACGGCGCCGACGTCTTCATCGGCCTCAGCGCACCAGGGTTGCTCACTGCAGCCGACCTGCGGAACATGGCTCCGGAGCCCCTGGTGTTCGCCATGGCCAACCCGGATCCGGAGATCCGACCCGAGGAGGCTGACGGCCTCGCCGCTGTCATGGCGACCGGCCGCAGCGACTATCCGAACCAGATCAACAACGTGCTGGCATTTCCGGGCATCTTCCGGGGCGCCCTCGACGTGGGGGCCATGGACATCACCGAGAACATGAAGTTGGCGGCAGCCCGGGCGATCGCCGCCGCGGTGTCCGACGAGGAACTGTCGCCCAAGTTCGTGGTGCCGTCGGTGTTCGACAAGTCGGTGCCGATGGCCGTCGCCGCAGCCGTCGCCGCAGCGGCTGTTGCAGACGGCGTGTGTCGCTCCTGAACTCCCCGGGTGGTTCGACCCCTCCCGCTGGGGGGTGGCGTGCGGTCACCTTCGATCTCTGGAACACGTTGCTCGTCAGCGTGCCGGGCGCCGTCGAGATCCGACTCGCCGCCTGGCGGCGGGTGGTCGACGAGCGGGGTCTCGACCTCTCCGCCGACCTGCTGCGGTCCGTCGTCGAGCTGTTCCCGGCCCGCTTCGAGGACGAGTGGCGGGCGGGCCGCCAGTACGGGACGCCGCAGGCACTCGACGATGCCTTCCGGGCATTCGCGGGGCGCATCGGATCGGACGACGAGGCGGCACTGGCCGAGGCGTTCGAGGCTGCCTCGTACCGGCTCGAGGTGGACGCCGTCGAGGGTGGGGCAGGTGCGATGTCGGCGCTGGCCGGCGCTGGACTCCGGATCGGCCTGGTCAGCGACACCTCGTTGGCCGGTGGCCGCCACCTGCGCGGCTACCTCGAGGCCCACGGCATGCTCGGCCACATCGGCCACTGCTCGTTCTCCGACGAGGTGGGCGTCTACAAGCCGGATGCGGCGATCTTCCGGGACTGCCTCGCGGGTCTGGGTATCGACGATCCGGCAGGGGTCGTGCACGTCGGCGACCTGCGCCGCACCGACGTGGCCGGAGCGAGGGCATTCGGCATGACCACGGTTCGCTTCCGCGGCGTGGTCGAGGACGATGCTCCCGATGAAGGGGACGAAGACGGCCCCGAGGCCGACCACGTCGTCGACCGACTGGCCGACCTCCCGGCACTGCTGGGGCTCTCGGTGCGGCAGTAGCCGATCTGCACCTGCGCCACAGAACGTGGTGAGGACAGGTGCATTACGCTCTTCTGTGTGCGGCGCATCCTGCAAATTGGTGTTGCTGTCGCGGGGTTGATGCTGTGCGTTTCCGCCTGTTCGGAGGTCGATGACTCAGGGAGCGTTTCGTCCACTCAGGTTCGTCATGACGCAGAGAAGCCAAATGGCGATGCGAGCTTCGGCGCTGGGATGGCGCCGGATGTCGCGTCGAGTCCGACGGCCAGCCTGCCGTCCACCCGGGTGTTCTTCTTCGAGGACCCCCTGCACTGGTTGGTCCCAGCCGAGACACCACACGAACTCCTGAGCCGAGCGAAACTCGCCGCGGGTTCGGCGATTCATGTCCCGGTTCAGGCTCTACCCGGCGAGACGTCGAGTGTCGTGGAACTGAGTGTGATGAGAGCCGTCGGTCACGGATTCACGACGTACGAGGTGCTCGTCAAGGTATATCGGGAGTCGCAGCCCTCGAAGACCATCTCGGTCAAGCCACTTTGGGAGTCCTAGTCAGGATTCCCTCGTGCTTCGGAAGCCGAAGGGTTCCCGTTCGTCTGGGAACAAGACGGTGTGGTGAGCAAGGTGATGTCTAGAGACACGGACTTCGAGGAGGTCGTGGCATGGTTGGAAGGGGGTGCACTCGTCACCTGGCAGGTCCCCGACGACTGATCGCCAGGACGGATCAGAGATCTCCGGTGATCTGACCCGGGTCAGGCCAGGTTGGCGGCCGTCACCTCGACGCCGGTCAGGGTGCTGACGTCGGCGGCGATCTCCGCGAAGTCGGGGTCGGTCGCACGTATGCGGAAGTTGAGTCCGAGCAGGTAGTTGTGCAGGGCACGACTGCTGTCGCCGACTGACGATTCGAACACGTCGGAGACGAGGGCGAACGTCTGCACCAGGCCCTCGTGGCGGTCGCGTTGCAGCGAGTGGACGGCGAACTCGTGCCAGAGCAGGGAGGCGTTGGAGTACATGCCCCATTCCCGGCCGATGAAGATCCGGGTGAGGATCACGATCGACTTTTTGCGGCCGGCTTCCGCGAGGATCGTGGTGCAGAGGTCGGCGAAGAGCCGGATGACCTCGATGACGACGAGGTCGATGAGCTCGTCGGCGTCGTCGAAGTAGTAGTGGATGGTGCTCTTGGTGAGCGGGGTGACCTCGGCGATTCGCCGCACCGTGCACGCCGCCAGCCCCTCCGCAGCGACCACGGAGGCGGCGGCGGCGATGATCTCCTGTCGGCGACTCTCCTGATTGGGAGTTCGACGGACAGTTGTGGTGGATCGTTCCATTGTGCCGACGCCGCCTCGGGTCGTCTTCGGGTTCCTACCAGACCGTCAGCATGTCACGTCCAGGGGAATTGGGACAAGTGTCCCGTGCATTCGGACGCATGTCCGAATGCGTGATATGCGTTTTCGGTGA
>CAJXIS010000150.1 GCA_913054115.1 uncultured Acidimicrobiaceae bacterium
GCGAGCGCCGAGGCGACCGGGAGCCCGACGAGAAGCCGGGACAGGCGGGCCCTGTCGATGGTGAAGGCGATCCAGGTGCCGCCGCCGGCGGAGGCGATCCCGGCCACGACGACGGTCGTCACCCCGAGTTCCTCGGAGCCGCCGGCCTCCTCGGCGATCGCGGCGGCGTGTCCCAGCGCCATCAGGCCGGCGAGGGTGGCCAGCCCGTAGGCGCCCCAGAGTCGGGCGAGGAGGCGCCGGTCCAGGCGCATGTCGAGGGTTGTCGGGCCGGCGAGGGTGACCCGCCCGATGCCGATGAGCGGTCGTGCAACCGGGGGTTGATCCGGCGTCGGAACTACCCGTGCTCCTGTGGCGAGCAGGAGCGCGGAGAGCACACCGGCTCCGACGATGACGACCGCGAGCGAGCGCATCGCACTCTGGGCCCCGGCCGCCTCGATGCGGGCGTCGAGGAACAGGGCGCCCATAGCGGCTCCGAGGGCATAGGCGGCGGTGACCAGCCCGATGGCCATGCCGCGGCGGTCCGGGTTGGCCTCGGCGCCCTGCTGGAGGCTGAACGCGTAGCCGATCCCGTTGGAGGTGCCGAAGACCAGCCCGTAGCCGACGATGAGGATTGTCAGCGATGACGCCGATGCCGCCAGCACGAGTCCGGCAGCGGCGCCGCCGGCAGCGCCCAGGGCGATCAGGGGGGCGGGAACGCGTCGGAACAGCGGATGTCCGGTCAGCACCGCCAGGGTGAGGGCCACCAGCGCCAGCGAGTAGACGGAGCTGACCGCACCCCGACCGGCGTCGAGTCCGTCCTCGAAGGGGCCGATGAAGAGGCTGAAGGCGTGGATCGTCCCGAGCACGGCGCTCAGCACGACGCATGCCACGAGCGTGCGTGTCGCCGGGCGCATCGAAGCCGACCCTAATGCCTGGCGCCCGGCGGAATCCCTGGCGCCCGGCGGAATCCCTGGCCAACCTCGTCGAACCACCTCGGCCCTCACCCAACATGAGCGCGTACGGTGAGCGGCCCGCTCGAAGAGTTCTGTGTCCGCTCCGGCCTGGAGATGGCACCGTTCGTGGCGTTGCTCGCCATATCGCCGAGAAAGCGCCAGGGAACCTGCCGATCGGCTTGACCGGATGCCCGGCGGACTGGCCTGGGCTAGCGTCCGCTCACGACGGTTGCGGTGCCGGCGATTGAACTCCGGAGAACTGACATGACTGAACGAGAGGGTCTGGATTCCGACTCGCCCAATGAGTCCAGCGTGTTGGGGGGGAGCGATGAGAATGCTCATGATTCCGAGTTCCTGCCGGTGACCCTCGATCTGGCCGGGGTGGAGGAGAGGAGCCTTTCCCTCCTCGGTTCAGGGACAGGACCGCTCGACGAGGCGGAGTCGGGATTCGTGGCCAGGTGGTCGAACCCCGAGCTGAAGCTCTTCCCGCACCAGGTGGGCTTCACGGCGCCGCCGATGGACTTCGACGCAGCGCCCACCGACTTCCTGCGGATCGCTCCCGAGACGGTCGGCGTGCACGGGCGCCTCCTGCACCTGCCCGGCTATGCCCACGAGCTCTCCCAACGGTCCGACAACCTGCACCTGCTCGAAGAGGTGGTGCACTGCATGGCCAACAGCGGCGCCGATGTCGTCGGACAGGTCGGCACCAACTGGGTCCACGCCGGGGGCACCGACGCCGACGACATCCGCCGCTTCACCGCCGAGCTCAGCGAGAAGTACGAGACCCCGTTCCACATGGCCGGCCTGTGCCTTGTCGAGGCGTGCGAGGCACTCGGCGTCGAGAAGGTCGCCCTCAACTCGGTGTACTTCTGGCCGGACTGGCGCGACGGGGTGGTGCGCTTCCTGCGCAGCGCCGGACTCGACGTCGTCTGGTTCGGCAACTTCGTCGACCAGGGGCACTACGACACGCAGGAAGAGGTCAACGACCGGTCGTGGATCTTCCCCGGCGACCTGGCGCTGGCATCGATGCGCCACGCCGCAGAGGCGGCACCGGACGCCGAAGCGATCCTCGTCAACGGCATGCCCAACTGGCGACGCCCCGACGGCCTGCCCGAGCGCACAGTCTCCCTCGCCAGGGATCTCGAGGCCGAGATCGACATGCCCGTGATCGCCGCCGACCTGGCGCTCTACTGGGCCATCTTCCGCAGCCTCGACGTGGCCCCGGTGGGGGTCCACGGAAGCCTCCTCGCCGGCCTCCAGGACTGATCCGGGTCGCAGGCAGGCCACGACGTGTTCCTCGCACTCTGGGCGACGCCCCGCTCCACCTCGACGGCGTTCGAGTGGATGATGCGCCAGCGGGGCGACTTCACGTGCGTCCACGAGCCATGGAACGAGCTCTACTACTACGGCGAGGACCGGCGCTCCGACCGCGACGGCGGGGTGCCGGCCCGCCCCGGCCACACGTACGCAGCGGTCTGGGAGGGCCTCATCGCCACTGCCGGAACGGGCGACCTCTTCGTCAAGGACTTCGCCTACTCGGTCGAGCACGACCTCGACGACGCCAAGCTGGCCGCCATGACCCACACCTTCCTCGTCCGAGAGCCCCGACGGGTGGTGCAGGGCCTGGCGAGCCACTGGCCCGACTGCACCTTCGAGGAGGTGGGCTTCGCCTCGCTGTACCGCCTCTTCGAGCGCATCGCCGACCGGGACGGCACGCCGCCACCCGTGATGGCCTCCGACGACCTCCTCGACGACCCGGCTGGCACCATCCGCGCCTACTGCGCAGCCGTGGGCATCCCGTTCCTGCCCGAGGCGCTCACCTGGGAGGAGGGGGAACGCCCCGAGGTCAACTGGTACGGCGAGGGCACCGGCCCGTGGCACGACTCGTTGCGCCACAGCACCGGCATCAGCCGGACGACCACCGAGTATCCGCCCCTCGAGGACGACCCCCGCCTGCTCGACCTCTACGGGCGCAGCCTGCCCCACTACGAATCGCTGATGGTCCACCGAACCGCACCCCTCGTAGAATCTGCGCCATGACCGTCGCTGTGCCGTTCCCCGCAGCGCCGCCGCCCGGTTACGAGTGGCTGGCCGACGAGCCGACCTTCGACCCCGACCGTCACCTGGCGCTCGGGCCGCCGCCGGCCACCCGCACCTTGGCCGAGTTCGGCTACGACGAGGCCGACATCGAGCCGACCGCCACGCCGATCGCCGTGTCGGACCCGTTCCGTGTGCTGTCGGACGAGGGTGCGGCCGTCCTGCTCGACACGACCCGGCGGCTGCGGGCCTACGCCCGTCGTGCCGGGAACCGCATCGAGCAGTCCGTCAGAGGCGGTTGCTACCGCTCCCGCTTCCTGCGGGACCTCTGCCTCAGCTCCGAGGTCAGCGACATGATGTCGGCCATCTACGGCGTACCCGTGGCGCCCCACACGATGCCGCTCCACCTGGGACACCTCAACTACGAACCCAGCGACCTGTCCGAGGCGGTCGACAAGTGGCACCACGACACCATCCCGCTCGACTACGTGATGATCGTCAGCGACCCGACAACGCTGCCCGGCGGCCGCTTCGAGTACTTCGTCGGCACCAGGCACGAGGTTGCCGAGTTGGCAGCCCGCGGCGAGCGACCGCCGGCTGATCGGGTCGTCGCCCCCGACTTCCCGGGGCCCGGCTATGCCATCGCCCTCCACGGCAACATGGTCGTGCACCGGGGGGCGCCGCTCACCGAACCAGCGGAGCGCATCACCATGGTCAACGCCTATGTGGCCATGGACCGCAGCCGCGACGACCAGTCCCGGACACGGGACCTCATCGGGATCGACGACGACGCCACGCTCTACGCCGAGTGGGCACGGCACGCTGCCTGGCGGGCCGAGGGTCGGTTGGCGGCCCTCGTCGACGAGATCGGCCCCGGAATCGGTCCCGACGAGGCCGCCGCCCGCCTCGAGGCCGCCGTCGAGGACGTCCGGCGGGCCATCGACGACATGCGTGCCGGGCAGCGGGAGGCCGAGCACTACGAGCTGGGGAACGCCCAGTCGTGACGGCGCCCGACGTCCTGGCCGAGGAACAGGTCGAGCGGTTCCACCGCGACGGCTGGCTCCACCTCGAAGGAGCACTTTCCGAGGAGGTCCTCCGGGGGTTGCGGGGCGAGTTCGACGCCTGGGTGGAGGAGAGCCGCAGCCACACCGAGCCCTACGGCCTGACCTTCGACGGGAGGCCCCGCTTCGACCTCGAGCCCGGCCACAGCGCCGAGCGCCCCGCGCTGCGCCGCATCGCCTCACCGACCGAGTTGTCGGACGCCTACCTCCGGGCCATGCGCTCCAGCGCCGCCGTCGACGCTGCCGCGCAGCTCATCGGGCCGAATCTCGAGTTCAACCATGCCAAGGTCAACTCGAAGCTGCCGGGAGCCGCCACCGAGGTGGGGTTCCACCAGGACATCCTGTTCGAGGCCCACACCAACGACGACATGCTCGCCGTCCTCTACTTCCTCGACGAGGTCACCCTCGAGAACGGGCCTCTCGAGGTCGTACCGGGGAGCCACCGGGGCCCGCTGTACGAGCACTGGCACGACGGTGTCTTCACCGGTGCCGTCGGCCCGGAGGTCGTCGAGATGGCACGGGCCGAGGCGATCCCGTGCATCGGCCCGGCAGGGTCCGCCTGCCTCATGCACGGACGCCTCCTGCACGGTTCGGGACCCAACCTGTCCGATCGCCCACGCACGCTGTTCATCAGCGCCTACCGGTCCGAGGACAGCTACCCGCTCGACACCAGCCACGTGCCGAGCGAACACGAGGGCGAGCTCGTCCGGGGGGTACGGACCAACCGGGTCCGCTGCACCTCGATGGAGATGGCGCTCTCCGAGGTGCCGGCGGGGGCATCGTTTTTCGACCAGCAGGCGAAGGAACGCACGTGACGGGGCGCGACACGAACCGCGACACGAACCGCGTCCGGAAGCTCGACTTCGCGACCGATGCGGGCGTCGGCCCCCGGGCACTGCTCGGCCTGATCGTGCTGGAGACGGATCGGACCGTCGAGGCGGAGATCCGCTCCCTGCACCTCGACGGCGTCGCCCACCACGTCTCACGCATTCCCATGGATGCGACGGTCACCCCCGAGACGCTGCGTGCGATGGAGGCACGCATCCCGGTCGCAGCCGCCCTCCTGCCGCCGGCGTTCGGCTTCGACGCCATCGGGTACGCCTGCACCTCGGGGGCGACGCTCATCGGCTCCGACCGGGTTGCGGCGGCCGTCGGCATGGCGCACCCCGACGTGCCGTGCACCGATCCGATCACTGCGGCGTTCGCCGCATTCGCAACGCTCGGCGTCCGGTCCATCGGGCTCGTCACCCCGTACGGCGCCGAGGTGACGCTGCGCATGGCCGCCCACTACGAGGCACGGGGTGTCGACGTGGCGACGATCGGCTCCTTCCTCGAAGAGGACGACGATGTCGTCGGAAGGATCACTGAGGCCTCCGTCGCCGACGCCGTGCGCCGGATCGGCGCGGCGCAGGGTTGCGACGCCGTCTTCGTGTCGTGCACCAGCCTGCGGACCTTCGGGGTGATCGACGGGCTCGAGTCCGAACTGGGGCGACCGGTGGTGTCGAGCAACCAGGCGTTCGCCTGGCACCTGCTGCGCCTGGCCGGGGTCGATGACGAGATAGCGGGCCTCGGCACGCTCTTCGCCCGGGGCCTGATCGGATGAACGTGGCTCCTCTGCGGGGCTTCCCGGTCGAGGAGTACGAGCGCCGGGCCGGTGCCGCCCAGGCGCTGCTGGCCGAGCAGCGCCTCGACGCCCTGCTGGAGAAAGCTCTGCGCGCGGAGGTTCCCCCCGGAATCGCCCAGCGCGTTCTGGCCGGGCTCGAAGGGGAGCGGGATTGGGGTCGATTGGCCCCCATGGCCCCAGCGGAGAAGCCCGCGGAGCGGGTCCCGTCCATGAACCGCAGCGTCCTGCTGAAGTTGGCCGCCGCGATTCTGGTGGGCGTGTCCGGCGTAGCGCTTTGGCGCGGGACAATTGGCCAGACGACCGATACCCCGGAGGACCTGGACAAGCTCATCGTC
>CAJXIS010000151.1 GCA_913054115.1 uncultured Acidimicrobiaceae bacterium
CTCCACGGTCATGCGCCGGACCCGGGCCTCGACCTCACGGTCCGGGTGATGCGACGAGGGGTAGAGGGCGGCGGCGACCAGCTTCACCTCGGCGTCGGGATCGAAGTCGGAAAGATCGACGGTCGGCGCTGCATGGATCGGCTCGTCGGCCGGGAAGAACTCCTCGGAGAGCTCCTCGAGCCGCTCCCGGCTGTCGGCGCCGAAGCGGCCGATTGCCTCGCCACGGTCCGGAAGGTCGACGCGCTTGAGGAACGAGGGAATCACCTTGCGGAGTTCCCGCAGCATCAACTCGGCGTAAGAGCGGGCTTCCGGCAACGGGTGTGCCCGCATGCGGACCAGCAGGGCCTCGTACGCCTGGCCGGTGCCATAGATCCCGAGGTTCGACAGCGACGCCGCCGGGAGGATGCCCCGGACGGCATCGAAGGCCTTGGCGTTGATCGCCTGGCGATAGATGAAGTCGGAGTCACCGGGTTGCTTGGGCACCCGCTCCCTGAAGTGAGCGACCATCACGGGCACCAGATCGGCGTAGACCTCGAAGATGCGATCCAGGTCGGCGATGTACCGGGCCCCCACGGGCGAGGACAGCACCTCCGGATCCCGGTAGTAGCGGAAGCGCCCACCGGGCCGGTCGTCATAGGCGATGTAGCGGGTGGATTGTTCCAGGTACGACATCAGCCGGCCCCGCTCGAGGATCTTGGTCAACAGGTTCGACGCCTGTTCACACGCCAGGTGGACGCCGCCCAGCTGGGCGACGCTGTCGTCGCCGTATTCGAAGAAGATGCGGTCGTAGAGCTCTTCCGCCCGTCGCAGGCCGATCGTGGCGTCGATGCTCTCATCACCGCTGACGTCGAGTTCCCCCACGAACTCGTCGAGGAACAGCCGACGCAGGCTGAGTCGGGTTCGTGAATAGCGGGCGAACAGGGCTCCCTTCACCACCTCGGGCAGGTTGACGAGTGCGAAGACGGGCTCGTCCAGGTTGGTGAAGTAGCGCCGGAGAACGTCTTCTTCGCCCGGGGTGAACTCCTCGGCGAAGTAGGGCGTCACGGGCGCCGAGGTTAGGTCGTGGGGCATGCGGTCGCGCGGAGGCTCATGCCGGCTTCGCAGCCATCAGCCCCCGGCTCTGACGACCGCCAGTTCGGTCGCTGCCGCTTCCAGGAGGCCCGGTTCCATCCAGCAGTCGACCAACGTCATCGCCATCGCCTTGGCCCCGTCGAGCACGGCCTGATCTCCCTCAGGGCCGCCGGCGCAGGCAGCGAACGCTGTTGTGTGGATGACCACCTCCTCGGGTGCGGCCTTGATCATCGGATGGATGGCCGGCACCAGGTAGCTGACGTTCCCGAGGTCCGTGCTGCCCACGATCGCCACCTCGCTGTCGGGACGGGGGTCGCGCCCGAGGGACCTGGCGTTGACCAGGTAGCGGTCGAGGATGGGACGGCTGTCGACGACATCGTCGTAGGAGGGCTCGATCCACTCATGGTCCATGGTGCATCCGGCAGCGGCTGCTCCTGCCTCGAGGCACGCCAGAAGGCGTTGCTGGAGCAACTCGAGCCGGGCCCGGGTCGGTGAACGGGCATACCAACTCGCCTCCGCCCGTTCCGGGACGATGTTCGCCTTCTGGCCGCCGTCGATGAAGATCCCGTGGATCCTTTCATCCGGGGCGATGTGCTGTCGCAGGGCGGCCACGTTGACGTAGCCGAGCACGGCTCCGTCGAGGGCGTTGATGCCCTTCTCGGGTGCAGCGGCGGCATGTGCTGCGGCGCCGTGGTACACGACCCGGACCTGTTGGACGGCGAGGCTCGTGATGCGTTCGACCTCCGAGCCTGCCGGATGGACCATCAGAGCGGCGGCGAGCCCCTCGAACGCTCCCTGTTCGATGAGGCGAATCTTGCCACCCCCGCCCTCCTCAGCCGGTGTGCCGAGGATCCGGAGCCGTCCGCCCAACTCGCCGGCGACGACGGCACCGGCGAGCCCGGCACCCAGGCCGGCGGTGGCGATGATGTTGTGGCCGCAGGCATGGCCGATGCCGGGCAGGGCGTCGTACTCGCACAGCACGGCAACCTCGGGCCCTTCGCTTCCGACCCGTGCCTCGAATGCCGTAGGCATGCCGTAGGCGCCGCGGACCGGATCGAGTCCCTGCTCTTCCAGGATGTCGGTGAGGACCTGATGGGCGCGATGCTCCTCGAAGCAGAGTTCGGGGTGGGCATGGATGTCGTGAGAGGCGGTGAGCAGCACATCGGCCAACTCATCGACGCGGGCGCACACCCTCGCCTTGACCGCCTCGATGGTCGTGGCCGCACTACCCGGGTCGTCGCTCATGACCGGATGGTACCGGCGCGTCGTCGGCCGACCCGCACCTGTACCGCATCGGCTCAGAGGACGACCAGCAGTGCCTCTTCCTCGAGTCGAACCGAGAGGCGTCGAGCGCTCCCGACGCTCCGCCCGTCCAACCAGATGCTCGTGGCCCGTGCGAACTCGACCTGTTCGGCCCTCGTGCGCGTGTAGCGGATCTGGGGGTGGGGCACGTGTGTGCCCCCCGGCAGTCGCCGACGGGCGCCGAGACGCTGACCGAGGGGCAGGTCGGCGTCGAGGATGTCGAGTAGGCCGTCTCCCGGGTGGGCCCTGGGGGCGATGTTCCAGGCCCCCATGTGTGCGGCGTTGGCCGCCACCCAGACCCGGCCCCGGAGCCAGGAGCCCCGGGCCACCAGGTGTGAGCAGAACCAGTGCAGTCGGCCGTCGAGAAGCGCCGAACCGAGGTCGATGTGCAACCGCTGCCCCTCCTCGCCCCGCCATCGGTCGAGTCCGGGGGACCCCCCGAGGGTGCGCCAGAGGTCGCCGCCCGTGAGCGCCACCGGTGGGATCTCGCTGCCGTCCCGACGATGTCCGGTGACCAGGTCCAGCAGCTCGAGGTCAGAGGCCACCACCACGCCACCCTCGGGGAGTGGCCCGCTGGTTCCCCAGTCCCTGCGTCGCTCGATGCTCACCCGTTGCCCCCGGTGGCGGAGGCCGGCTCGGCCGGCGGCTCGATCTCGTCGTCCCCGGCGAACTCGCGGGTCAGGGCGACCACGCCGCGTTCGAGCTCGACGACGGCCTGGCGGGCGGTGCGTGCGACCCGGGGTGGTGCGACCTTCGCGACCTGCCGGAGCAGGTCGGCGACGAGTCGCACGTTGCGGACGAACTCGCCGCCGGTGAACGGCTTCTCGCCGGCGCCGTCCAATGCATCGGTCAGCGCACCTCCTGCCGTCCAGGACAGCACCGCACGGGCGAATCCGGTGTCCGGTGGGGGGAGGGTGTCGAGACCGGCCGCCTCCTCGGTCGCCGCGACATCCACCCAGAGTTCGACGAGGTCGGCGAGCCGCCTGCCGACAGGGCCGCCGAGGGTCTGTTCCCCGGACTCGCCCGGTCCCCGATGCCGGTAGGTGAGGGCGGACAGCACGGCGGCGAGGCCCGGTGGGTCGAGGTCGTCGAACAGGCCCGTGGCCAGCGACTCGACGATGAGGAGGTCCGCCTCGTTGTAGATGCCCGTGAGGGGCCGGCCCTTGTCGGTGAGCGCCCATCCGTCGGTCATCTGGCGTTCTTCGAGGACCTGCAGCAGCGCGCCGAGTCGGTCGACAAGGCCGTCGGGCGATTCGCCGCCTCGCCGTCGGCGCCGATTCCCCTGGCTTTCCCGGCGCTGCTCGATGCGCCGGTCGAGTTGGAACTGGCCGAACGATCGTCGGAGGAGGTCCTCCGCCTCCTCCCTGCTGCGTTCGGCCATCAGGTTGGCGACCATGTTGTAGGTGGGACGGAAGGCCGACCGGAGCGGGAACCTGGTGCTCCCGACGAGTCGGGCGATGGTGTCGAAGGGAACGAACGGCGACCACAGCACGAGCGCATGCCCCTCGGTGTCCATGCCGCGTCGCCCGGCCCGGCCCGTGAGCTGCGTGAACTGTCCGGGGGTGAGCACTTCGTGGCGCTCGCCGGTGAAGCGGGTGAGGCGCTCGACGACCACGCTCCTTGCCGGCAGGTTGACCCCGACCGCCAGCGTCTCGGTGGCGAAGATGATGCCGATCAGTCCGGCGCCGAAGAGTTCCTCCGTGACCTCCTTGAAAAGGGGCAGCATCCCGGCATGGTGGGCGGCGATGCCACGTTCGAGGCCCTCCCGCCAGACGGCCACCCCGAGGACGCCCAGGTCCTCCTGGGGCAGCCCGGCGAGCCGTTCGTCGATGACTGCGGCTATCTCTGCGGACTGATCCCCGTCGGTCAGCCGGATGCCGTCCCGGACCATCCGGTCCCGGGCCTCCTCGCACCCGACCCTGCTGAAGATGAAGTTGATGGTGGGCAGGAGGTCGCTCCGCTGCAGGTCCCGCAGTACCTCGTCGCGCCTCGGCGTCCGCCACTGGTGCGAGGAACGGCCTCCTCTCGACCCGCCGCGGTTCCCCGGTCGTCCCGGCTCGGCGTCGTACCGGCCGCCTTCCCGGTTGGACCGGCCCTTCACGAGGACGGGCAGGCGCTGCACGCGGCGCCCCTTCCGGCGCTCGCCGACGAGGTAGTGGGTGCGCAGCGGCACCGGGCGGCGCCATTCGACCACGACGTCGGTCGGGCCGTGCTGCAGGCGCAGCCACTCCCCCAGCTCCTCGGCATTCGACACCGTCGCGGAGAGGGCCACCAGTTGAATCCCATCGGCGAGGCCGAGGATGACCTCCTCCCACACCGGGCCGCGGTAGGGGTCCTCGAGGAAGTGGACCTCGTCCAGGATCACGCACCCCAGCGAGTCGAGCGCCTCGGAACCTGCGTAGAGCATGTTGCGGAGCACCTCGGTCGTCATCACGACCACGGGTGCGTCCCCGCGCACGGAGTTGTCCCCGGTCAGGAGCCCGACGTTGGACTGCCCGAGCCGACGACCGAGGTCGCGGAACTTCTGGTTGGACAGCGCCTTGAGGGGCGTCGTGTAGAAGGAGCGGCGACCTTCCCGGAGGGCCCGGTCGATAGCGTGCTCGGCGACCACCGTCTTGCCGCTGGCGGTCGGTGCCGCCACGAGGACGGAACGGCCTTCGTCGAGTGCCGCCATGGCGTCACGCTGGAAGCCGTCGAGCTCGAAGGGCCAGTCGTCCACGTCGTCGATCAGTCCCCGCGCCGACTGCGTCGGCGCTCGTGCACCCGACCGACGAGGATCGCCAGCTCGTAGAACAGCAGCATCGGCACCGAGAGGATGACCAGGGTGAAGGGGTCGCCACTCGGCGTGAGGAGCGCCACGAGTGCCACGATCCCGACGATCGCATACCTGCGGACGGAGCGGAGTTGGCGATGGTGGACGATGCCGGTCAGTTGGAGGAAGATCAGAACGAGCGGGAACTCGAAGCCGACGCCGAATGCGATCGTCATCTTGACCACGAAGCCGAGGTACTTGGTCGGCGAGAAGACGCTCACCAGGTCCGGTCCGCCGATGTCCATGAGGAACCCGAGTGCCCTGGGGATACTCCAGTAGGCCAGGGCGCCGCCAAGGGCGAACAGGAGCGCTCCGGTCACGACGAACGGGATCGCCCAACGGCGTTCCCGCCGATACAGGCCGGGGGCCACGAACCGCCAGAGCTGCCAGAGCAGCACGGGCACGGACAGCGCCAGGCCTCCGTAGCCGGCCACCATCATGCGGACGCTGAAGGGTTCGAGCGGATCGGTGACCAGCAGCTCGCAGCCCTCGCCGAACACGTCGCCGCCTGCCGAGTCTCCCTGCACCTGGCAGTAGGGCTCGAGCAGGAAGTCGAGAATCCAGGGATAGAGGATCCAGCAGGCAACGGCGCCGACGCAGATGGTCAGCAGCGAGACGAGCAGTCGGCGTCGGAGTTCCGCGAGGTGCTCCAACAGGCTCATCCGGTCCTGGGGAGCCCTCTTGTCAGTCGCCATCGGTCTCGGGTTCGGTGACCGGGTCTCCCGACTTGCGGGCGCTGCCACCAGGACTCGAGATCGGAAGAGCACACGTCTGAACTCCAGTCACCAGATCATCTCGT
>CAJXIS010000152.1 GCA_913054115.1 uncultured Acidimicrobiaceae bacterium
TCGACCTCTCGGAGCGTCCCCGCAACTGCCTCAAGCGGGCGCAGGTCGACACGGTCGGCCAGTTGCTCGAGCGCACCGCGGACGACCTGCTCGCCATCACCAACTTCGGCCAGAAGTCCCTCGACGAGATCCTCGAAAAGCTCGACGAGCGCGGCCTCGCCCTGCGGGTGCGGGACTGACGCCATGCCAGGGACTCCGAAGAAGGGCCGCCGTCTCGGTGGCAGCTCAGCACACCAGAAGTCGATGCTGGCCAACCTCGTGGCGTCGCTGATCGCCGCCGAGGCCATCACGACGACCGAGGCCAAGGCCAAGGCACTGCGCCCGGTCGCCGAGAAGATCATCACCAAGGCAAAGAAGGGTGGCCTCCACAACCATCGCCAGGTCGTGTCGTTCCTGCGCGACAAGGAGATGGCCGCCAAGCTGTTCGAGGAGATCGGACCCCGCTACGCCGACCGTCCCGGCGGCTACACCCGGATCCTCAAGATCGGGCCGCGCTCCGGCGACAACGCGCCGATGGCCCGCATCGAGCTGGTCTGACCCGACCCACGACATGCGGGTCCGGGCGACCGTCTCCTATGACGGTGGCCCCTTTCACGGGTTTGCCGTCAACGAGGGCGTTCGCACCGTCGCCGGTGACCTCGACGCCACCCTGTCACGCGTCATCGGTACGCCGGTCGTCGTGACCTGCGCCGGTCGTACCGACCGGGGAGTGCACGCCGTCGGACAGGTCGTGAGCTTCGACGCCCCGGACGACACCGACCTCGGACGGGTCCGTCGGTCCGTCAACAGCCTGTGCGGACCGTCGGTGGTCCTGCGTTCCCTCGAGCGGTCCGACGACGACTTCGACGCCCGCTTCACGGCGACGGGTCGCAGCTACCGCTATCAGGTGCTCAACCGACAGGACCCTGACCCTTTCCTGGCCGCCACGGCCTGGCACGTCACCGTCCCGCTCGACGTGGACGCCATGCAGTCGGCGGCCGACCACCTCGTCGGCGAGCACGACTTCACGTCGTTCTGCCGTCGCCGCAAGGTGGCCCCGGGCGCCGTCGAGGTCAACCTCGTCCGTCGGATCGAGACGGTGGCGTGGCGGGGACCGGATGACGCCGGCCTGCTCGAGTTCGCCATCACTGCAAAGTCGTTCTGCCACCAGATGGTCCGGTCGATCGTGGGCACGCTGGTCGAGGTCGGGCAGGGAAAGCGACCGGCCGAGGGCATCCCCGCCGTGCTCGCAGCACGCGCACGGCACGCCGCAGCCAGTCCGGCACCACCCCACGGGCTCGTCCTCTGGTCCGTCCGGTACCCGGACGCCTGACGGTCGATCGGAGCCGGCGCGACAGGGTTGCCGGGTCCGGCGCGCGGCCGTAGCCTTGCCCTCTGGCCGTACGGCCATGGCGGTCCCGGCCCATTCATCGGTCGGACGGCCGCCCCCAGCAGAGCTTTCGAAGAGGTAAACCGTGCCCACCTACACCCCCAAGGCGAGCGAGATCGTGCGTGCCTGGCACGTCGTCGATGCCGATGGACTCATTCTCGGTCGCATGGCCACCGAAGTGGCTGCGATCCTGCGGGGCAAGCACAAGCCGACCTTCGCCCCCCACATGGACACGGGCGACCATGTCGTCATCGTCAACGCCGACCGGATCGTGCTGACGGGCGCCAAGGCCACCGACAAGATGGTCCACGACCACTCCGGCTACCCGGGCGGCCTCAAGTCGCGTGCCTACGGGGACATCCTCGCCGAGCGCTCCGACGAGGCAGTGCGCCGCACCATCCGGGGCATGCTCCCGAAGAACCGGTTGGGCCGACAGATGATCACCAAGCTCAAGGTCTACCGCGGCCCGGAGCACCCCCACGAGGCTCAGCAACCCCAGCCGCTCGTTATCGAGCATGCCAGGGCCCGCACCTCGTGATCGAACAAGGCTGAACGAGGAACAGACGATGCCGCATCCACTCATCCAGACCACCGGTCGCCGCAAGTCCGCTGTCGCCCGAGTGCGCCTGCGCCCCCTCGACGGTGTCGCCACCATCACGATCAACGGCCGCGCCGCCGAAGACTTCTTCCCCTCCGAGTCCCACAGACTCCTGTTCCTCGAGCCGCTCCGGGTGACCGGCACCGAGGGCGTCTACGACATCGATGCCACCGTCCACGGCGGCGGTGTCGCCGGCCAGGCCGGAGCGCTGCGCCTCGGCATCGCCAGGGCGCTCGAGGCACTCGAACCCGAGCGCCGCGACGCCCTCAAGCGGGCCGGGCTCATGACGCGGGACGACCGCAAGAAGGAATCCAAAAAGTACGGCCTCAAGAAGGCCCGCAAGGCACCGCAGTACAGCAAGCGCTAGCGACGGTCGGCGACCTCCCGGTCGTCCCGGACCAACAGCCCTGCATCCCATGGCCCTGCGATTCGGCACCGATGGTGTTCGTGCCAGGGCCGACACCGTGCTCACCGAGTCGGTCGTGCGCGCCCTCGGGCGTGCCGCCGCCGGCCACCTGGGTGCCGATCGGGTCGTTATCGGCCACGACCCCCGGGAATCGGGCGAGGCGCTGTCCCGGGCGCTGGCCGAGGGGTTCCTCGAAGGCGGTGTCGATGTCCGGCAGCTGGGAATGGTGCCGACCCCTGCGGTGGCCTACGTGGCGGCAACCGACGGGATCGCCGGTGCGGTCGTGTCCGCCTCGCACAACCCGTGGTCCGACAACGGCGTGAAGCTCTTCGCCGCCGGGGGCCACAAGCTCGACGATGCGGCGCAGGCCGAACTCCAGGCCAGTTGGGACGAGGTCCCGGAAATCGTTGCCGGTGACCGGGCGGTGCCCGGACCCGCGCAGGACGACCGTTGGGCGGAGTCGGTCGTCGCCTCGGTCGAGGCCGGCGCCCTGGACGGGCTCTCGCTCGTTGTCGACTGTGCCAACGGCGCCATGTCGACCATCGCACCTGTCGTGCTCGAACGCCTGGGAGCGGACGTCACCGTGCTGCACGCAACGCCCGACGGTCGCAACATCAACGATGCCTGCGGGTCGATGCACCCCGAGGATCTCCAACGGGTCGTCGTCGAGACCGGCGCCGATGCCGGCCTGGCGTTCGACGGTGACGGCGACCGGGTCGTCGCCATCGGAGCCGACGGCTCGCTCCTCGACGGCGACCACCTCCTGGTCGCCTGCGGGATCGACCTCCACGAACGGGGCCTCCTGGTCGGCGGGACGGTCGTCGTGACCGTCATGGCGAACCTGGGCCTACGTCGGGCATTCGCCGCAGCGGGCATCTCCCTCCATGAGACCGCAGTGGGCGACCGCTACGTCCTCGAGGCGCTGGAGGCGAACAACTGGACGCTCGGCGGCGAACAGTCCGGCCACCTGATCTTCCGACACCTCGCCACGACCGGCGACGGCCTGCTCGCGGGCGTCCAGGCGCTCGATGCCGCCCGCAGGCGCGGGCGCATGCTCGGCGAGTGGACCACGGAACTCGTGGTCAAGGCACCCCAGGTGCTCCGTGCCGTTGCCGTCGACGGATCCGGCGAGGCCGTGGTCGCAGCGATGGCGGACGACATCGCCGCAGCGGAAGCCCGGCTGGGTGACGAAGGCCGGGTCGTGGTGCGCCCCTCGGGAACCGAACACGTCGTCCGGGTAATGGTCGAAGCCGTCGATGCCGGGTTGGCGACCCTCCTGACCGACGAACTCTGCACGCTGGCACGACGGATCGTCGACCGGGGCGCGGGGTCCCCGCAGGGGTGACGGCGTAGAATCCCTCCCGAGACGGTCCCATTGGCCGTCAGTCGGTCGCAGGAAGGACACCAGAACACCATGTGCGGCATCATCGCGGTGCTTCGGTGCCCCGCCTCCCGCCAGCCACCGGAAGTCGATGCCGTCGTCGCTCCCCTCCAGCGGGCCATTGACCATCTCGACGCCGGCGACCTCGACGAGGCAGCCGGTTGTCTCGAGGAGGTCGATGTCCTCCTCGGCGGTGCGCCCGGACTCGAGGCCCTGCTGGGACATGCCAGGCTGCTCGACGCCGTCGCCGGAAAGACGTCGGCGGTCCGTGCCCGGTTCGCATCCGTCGAGGCCGACCTCGAATCCCGCACCGGTGACCGGGAGACCGGAAATGCGGCGCTCGTCCGGCTCCGGGACGCAACCTGGGCCATTTCCAACGACCGCCTGGGTGCAGCGCGTGGAGTGGCTGCGCTCTCCTCGACGACTGACCCGCCCAGCCAATCCGGGCTGGCGGTGCTGCTTTCGATCCAGCAGGCGCTCACCGCCCTCGACCGCCTGGAGGTGCGCGGCCGCGATTCCGCCGGGCTCCAGGTCACCCTCTGGGACCACGGCCTCGACCTGGCCGACCCGGCGATCGCGGCGCATTTGGCCACACGCACGTCCGACCCGCTCCTGCGCTCGGGAAGTGCCAGGGTGCTCCCCGGGGACGGGCTGGTGCTGGTCGTCAAGACGGCCGCCGAGATCGGGGAGTTGGGTGACAACACATCGGCGCTGCGCCGTGCGCTGGTCGGCGACGAACTCCTGACCCGTGCCCTGACCGGTGAAGCCGTCCGGGGATCGGTGCTCGGGCACACCCGGTGGGCGAGCTTCGGGATCATCGCCGAGGCCAACGCCCATCCGCTCGACTCGACGTGCGGCGACTACGGCACCTCACCGACGCACTTCGTCTCGGCAGTCCAGAATGGCGACGTCGACAACCACGCCGACCTGGTCGCCGCCGAGCGCCTCGATGTACCGACCGCCATCACGACCGATGCCAAGGTCGTGCCGCTCCTCTGCGCCCGCCGCCTCGACGAAGGGGCGACCCTCGATGAGGCGTTTCGCCGGACGGTCCAGGCCTTCGAGGGTTCGCTCGCCATCGCTGTTTCGTTCGGCGAGGCTCCGGACCGGCTGTACCTGTCGCTGCGGGGGAGCGGCCAGGCCCTGTACGTCGGCCTCGCCGAGGACGCCTTCGTGGTGGCCAGCGAGCCCTACGGCGTGGTCGAACTGGCCGCCGACTACGTCCGCATGGACGGCGAGGTGCCGGCCGATCCGGGCAACCCGGCCTCCAACGGGCAGCTGATCGAACTGGATGCCGCCGCCGCCGGCACGTTGGCGGGCATCCGCCGCCGGGCCTTCGACGGACGCGACCTTCCGTTGGCCGACGACGACGTGGTTCGGGCCGGGATCACCACCCGCGACATCGACCGCGGCGACCACCCCCACTACTTCCTGAAGGAGATCGGCGAGTCGCCCGAATCGGTGCGGTCCACGCTGCGGGGTCGGCTGCTCGATGGTCCCGACGGTCTCACCGTCTCGGTCGCGTCCGAGGCGATGTCCGATTCGATGCGGTCCGACCTGGCCTCGGGGCGCTTCTCGAACGTGATCGTCATCGGCCAGGGGACTGCGGCGATCGCCGGCGAGGCCGTAGCGGCCGCGATCGACGCCGAACTGGCGGGCACCGGCATCGGCGTCTCCTCCCGACCTGCCACGGAACTCTCCGGATTCGGGCTGCGGTCCGACATGACCGACACGCTGGTGATCGCCATCAGCCAGTCGGGCACGACCACCGACACCAACCGCACGGTCGACCTGGTCCGTGCCCGCGGCGGAAAGGTCATTGCGATCGTCAACCGTCGCAACAGCGACCTGACCGACCGGGCGGACGGAGTGCTGTACACCTCCGACGGACGCGATGTCGAGATGAGCGTCGCCTCCACCAAGGCCTTCTACGCCCAGACGGTGGCGGGTTTCCTGCTCGGCGTGGTCCTGGCCGATGCCGTGGGCGCCCCGGGTGCTCCCGACCGTGGCGGCGTCCTCGCCGGACTGCGTTCGCTGCCCGACGCCATGACCCGGGTGCTTGCCGGCCGGGACCGGATCGCCGACCTGGCGAACCGGCACGCACCAAGTCGCCGCTACTGGGCGGTGGTCGGCAACGGGGCGAACCTCACTGCTGCGCGGGAGATCCGGATCAAGCTCTCGGAGCTCTGCTACAAGTCGGTCGCCGCCGACGCCA
>CAJXIS010000153.1 GCA_913054115.1 uncultured Acidimicrobiaceae bacterium
ACCGCCCAGCCCAGGCCGAGGCGCACCATCTCGCGCAGCACCTCGGGCTGGTTCGACTCGGCGACCACCTCGAAGCGGGCGCCGGCGGCGGCCAGCGCCGTGGCGACGACGCGGCGGGTGTGGGAGCCGGACGGGAACGCCACCCATGGGCCCCAGGTCGCCGGGGCGCCGACGTGGGCATCGTCGGGGGCGTAGACGAGGAGGGGTTCGTCGAGCAGCGGCTCGGCGTCGACGCCGGCTGGGAGGTCGGCGGGCTGGACGAGCACCGCCACGTCGAGGTCGCCCCGCACGAGGGATTCGAGCAGCGGGCCCGATGGGGCCACGGTGAGGTGGAGGTCGATGTCGGGGTGCCCGGTGCGGAAGGCCCGGATGGCGGCGGCCCGGTGGTGGACGGCGACGGCGTCGATGGCGCCGAGGCGCACGCTGCCGGAGGTGCCGGTGCGGCGGGCGGCGGCCCAGCGGGCGAGGTCGCGGGTGGCGGCGACGACACGGCGGGCGTGGGCGAGCACCTCGGCGGCGTCGGGGCGCAGCAGGGTCTGGCGGCCGCGGCGTTCGAACAGCGGCAGCCCCACCCGGCGTTCGAGTTCGGCCAGGCCCTGGGTGAGGGCCGACGGGGTGACGCCGAGGCCGCCGGCGGCGGCGGCCCGGGTGGGGGCATCGGCGGAGGCCACGAGGTACTCGAGCTGCTGGACGGTCAGGTTGGGGAGCACGGGGAGGTCGGAACGGGGGGCCATGTGGAACGCCTTCAGGTTGATTCAGTCTTTCTGAATTCTAGTCGCTGATGCTTCGCCATCCCTTAGTCTCGAGGAATGCCTGAAACCGCTGATTCCCCATCCCCGCGCTCCCCCCGCGACATCGCTCCCGCCACCGGCCGACTCGGGGTCCTCACCCCCGGCCTCGGCGCCGTCGCCTCCACCTTCATCGCCGGCGTGGTCGCCGCCCGCAAGGGCCTCACCGCCCCGATCGGCTCGGTCAGCCAGATGGCGCACATCCGCCTCGGCGGCCGCGACGAGGACCGCAACCCGCTGATCCGCGAGTTCGTCCCCCTCGCCGAACTCGACGACCTCGTCTTCGGCGGCTGGGACCCGATCTCGGCCAACGTGCTCGAAGCCGCCCGCACCTGCGGCGTGCTCGAGGAGCGCGACCTCGCCCCGCTGTCGGCCGAACTCGAGGGCATCGTCGCCATGGACGCCGTGTTCGACCAGCGCTGGGTCAAGAGGCTCGACGGCGTGCGCGTCAAGCAGATCTCCAACAAGTGGGACCAGGCCCAGGCCCTCATCGACGACATCGAGCGGTTCCGCATCGAAAACGAGTGCGACCGGCTGGTCATGGTGTGGTGCGGCTCGACCGAGGCCTACCAGGAGGCCAGCGCCGTCCACGACACCGTCGAGGCGTTCGAGGCCGGCCTGCACGCCGGCGACGACAACATCTCACCCAGCCAGATCTACGTGTACGCCGCCCTCATGAGCGAGGTGCCGTTCGCCAACGGCGCCCCCAACCTGTCGGTCGACCTGCCGTGCATGATCGAGCTGGCCGCGACCCGCGGCGTGCCGATCGCCGGCAAGGACTTCAAGACCGGCCAGACGCTCATGAAGACGATGCTGGCGCCCGGCTTCAAGGCCCGGATGCTCGGCCTGCGCGGCTGGTACTCGACCAACATCCTCGGCAACCGCGACGGCGAGGTGCTCGATGACCCCGAGAACTTCAAGACCAAGGAGATGTCGAAGCTGGGCGTGCTCGACACGATCCTGCAGCCCGAGTCGTATCCCGAGTTGTACGGCAACATCGACCACGTCGTGCGCATCAACTACTACCCGCCCCGGGGCGACAACAAGGAGGGGTGGGACGCCATCGACATCTACGGATGGATGGGCTACCCGATGCAGATCAAGGTCAACTTCCTGTGCCGCGACTCGATCCTCGCCGCCCCGATCGTGCTGGACCTGGCGCTGTTCCTGGACCTGGCCCACCGGGCCGGGCAGTCTGGCGTGCAGGAGTGGCTGTCGTTCTACCTCAAGGCCCCGCAGGCGGCCACCGACGCCGGCCCCGAGCACGACCTGTTCATCCAGCAGACCAAGCTCAAGAACACCCTGCGCGAGTGGATGGGCGAACAACCCGTCACCCACTCAGAGGCCGGCTGACCCGCCGACCGCTCAGGCCGGGATGGGATCAGCCGGACACGACCGGCGCCGGCCCATATTTGCGCTGCGTAGCCTGCTTCGACACGCCGAGCATCGCTCCGATCTCGGACCAGCTGCGCTGACACCTGCGTGCGACATGGACAGCCTCGGCGAGTTCGTCGTCGACCTGTTCGCGGTGCTCGGCCAGTGTGGCGATCGCCCGTAGCACCTCGGTGTCGGCCACCTCGAGGTCCTCGAATTCGATGCGTTCGGCCCAGGCCTCGAGTGCCCTGGCCCGTTGTGCCCGTGTCCGGCTCATACGTTCCACGCTGCCAGAACGGGAACCAATCGTCAACATATGTTGACGACCTGATCCGCCGACCGCTCAGACCGGGGTGGGTTCCCGGCGCCAGAGTTGTGGGTAGAGGTCGGTGCCGATGCGGTCGCCCGACGACAGGCCGGCCGCCGTCATGGCGGCGGAGTGGTCCGGGGACATGCCTTCAGGGCGGAACAGCACCCGCACGTCGTCGCCCAGCCACTGGGTGTTGAACACCTTCAGGTCCCGGTCGGGGGCCAGGTTGCCGGACCCGCCGTGGACCATGCGGCCGTTGAACACCACCACGTCGCCCGGCTCCATGTCCCACGACAGGATCTCGTAGGAGTCGCGGTCGCCCTCGATGTCGGGGAACGGCGACCGGTCGTCGCCATCGTCGTAGACGACCTGGTCGCGGGTGTCGCCGTTGACCGACCCCCAGTCGATCTGACGGAACGCCGGCCAGCGGTGCGACCCCCGTACCAACTCGAGGGCGCTCACCTTGGCCACCGGCACCAGCGGCATCCACGCCGAGCAGGTCTCGAACCCCTCGACCGACCAGTACGGCTCGTCCTGGTGGAACGGGGTGCGGAAGCGGGTGCCGGCCGAACGTACGAACACTGCGTCGAAGAAGAAGTTCACGGCCTCGACCTCCATGAGCCGCCCGGCGATCCCGGCCATGTCGGAGCGGAAGGCGAAGTCGCGGTACTCGGGGATGTGCAGCCACGACTGGCTGTCGTAGAAGGTGGTGCGTCCGTCGGCGTCCCGGTCCCAGAAGCGGCTCCGGTCGGAGGGCTCGGCGATGTTGCGCTCGATGCCGGTCGTCAGCGTGGCAATCCACTCGGGCCCGAACGCCCCACGCAGGCAGACGGCGCCGTCACGCGAATAGGCGGCAACCAACTCGTTCGTGACCAGCTCGGCAACGTCCATCGGAGCACCTCCTCGTTGGGACGACCAGCGAAATCGCGCGGCAACGTAGCAGCCGCGCTGGTCAGATGTTGGCCTGGCGGTCCTTCCAGTACTCGTCTTTCAGGAGGCGCTTGTAGAGCTTGCCGGTCGGGTGGCGGGGCAGCTCGTCGCGGAAGTCGACGCTGCGGGGGCACTTCACGTCGGCCAGGTGCGACCGGCAGTAGGCGATCAGCTCCCGCTCGAGCTCCGGGCCGGGGATAGCGCCTTCGGCCGCCTGGACCACCGCCTTGACCTCCTCGCCGAAGTCCTCGTTGGGCACGCCGAACACCGCCACGTCGAACACCGAGGGGTGCATCGTGAGGATGTTCTCGGCCTCCTGGGGATAGATGTTCACCCCGCCCGAGATGATCATGTACGCCTTGCGGTCCGTCAGGTAGAGGAACCCGTCCTCGTCGAGCCGGCCCACGTCGCCGAGGGTCGAGAGGTTCTCGCCCAGGCGTGCGGCGGCGGTCTTCTCCGGGTCGTTGTGGTACTCGAACTGGATCTCGGAGCGGAAGTAGACGCTGCCCTCCTCGCCGGCCGGGAGCTCCTCGTCGTCGTCGCCGATGATGACGACCTCGCCCATCAACGCCTTTCCGACGGTGCCCGGGTGGGCCAGCCAGTCCTCGGAGTTCGTGAACGTCAGGCCGGTACCTTCGGTGCCGGCGTAGTACTCGTAGATGACCGGGCCCCACCAGTCGATCATCCGGCGCTTCACATCGACGGGACAGGGGGCGGCGGCGTGGATGGCGGCCCGCAGCGACGACACGTCGTACCGGGCGCGGACCTCGTCGTCGAGCTTGAGCATCCGCACGAACATGGTCGGCACCCACTGGCTGTCGGTGACGCCGTGGCGCTCGATGAGGGCCAACGCCTGTTCGGGGTCGTACTTCTCCATCACGATGATGGTGGTGCCGAGGCCCAGATAGCCCATGCAGAAGCGCAGCGGCGCCGAGTGGTAGAGCGGCGCCGGCGAGAGGTAGGTGCCGCCCGGCAGGGAGCCGAACAGGAACTGCGCCATGGCCGAGATCGACCCGCCCTTGCCGAGCGGCTCGGGGGTCAGGTCCCGCTTGATGCCCTTCGGGCGGCCGGTGGTGCCCGACGAGTAGAGCATGTCTGTGCCGCTCATCCAGTTGGGATCGGCCGCCGAGGACTGGGCGGCGACGGCGTCCTCGAAGGGGGCGTGGTCGGGCAGTTCGCCGCCGATCGAGAAGCGGGCCTCGACGTTGGGCGTGGCGGCGGTGACCTCGGCCAGCACGTCCTCTTTGTAGGGGGAGGTGACGAACACGCGGGCGCCGCAGTCATCGACTATGTAGGAAAGTTCTTCGGCGGTCAGCCGGGACGACACCGCCGTGTAGCGGAGGCCGGCGTAGTGGGCGCCCCAGGCGAGCGGCAGGAACTCGACCCGGTTCTCGAGGCAGAAGGCCATGTGGTCGCCGAACCCCAGTCCCAGACTTCGGAACAGGTTGGCGATGCGGCAGGCCTCGTCGTGGAGTTCGCCGAACGTCATCGTCTCGCCGGAGCCGGCCATGACGATGGCAGGACGGTCGGGGTCCACCGCCGCCCAGTGGCCGGGGTACTCGGTCAGCACCTGTTCGGGGGGAGAAATCTCGTCGCTCATGGCGCCGGACCGTACCGCCGGGCGCGACGTGGGGCCGAGGCGGGCACGCTGTCACAGGGGATGCCTACGCTCAGTATCGACATGACCACCAGCTTCACCTTCACCTCCTACGGGGCACCTGCCACCGCCGCACTCGCCGACGCGATCGCCGCGGCCAAGGGCGGCGACCCGCTGGCTCCCGTCACCGTGGTGGTGCCGTCCAACCTCGTGGGCGTGTCGGCCCGGCGCACGCTGGCCGCCGGCTCGCCAGCCGGGCTGGCCGCCGTCCGCTTCGAGACCGTCCTCGGCCTGGCCCGCCTGCTGGCCGGGCCCTCGCTCCCGGGCGACCGGCGGCGCGTGACCGACCCCGTGGTGGGCGCCGCCGTCCGGTCCGTCCTCGAGTCGTCGGCCGACCTCCTCCGGCCCGTCGCCCGCCATCCCGCCACCGAACGGGCGCTGGTCCGGGTCCACCGCGAGCTGCGCGAACTCGACGACGCCGCCCTCGATGCGCTGGCCGACACCGGGCCCCGGGCCGCCGAGGTGGTGCGCCTCCACCGCGAGGTCCACTCCCGCCTGGCCGACCGCTACGTCGACGAGGTCGACCTGCACAGGGCTGCGACCGCCACCGTCGCCAAAGGGCACCCACTGCTCGACGGGCTCGGCGCACTCGTGCTCCACCTCCCCGACCGGCTCCCCGCATCGGGCCTCGCACTCGTCGAGGCACTGGCGACCGACCACCCGATCGCCGTCGTCGTCGCCCACACCGGCGATGTCGATGCCGATGCCCCCCTGCGCGGCTTGGTCGAACGGCTCGGAGGCACGCTCCCCCCGGAACCGCCGGCTGCGGTTGCGCCCCGGTCGCGGCTGCTGGTCCGCTCGGTCGCCGACCCCGACGAAGAGGCACGGCTGGCGGTCCGCGAGGTGCTCGCCGGGGCCAGGGCCGGCATCGCGTTCAACCGCA
>CAJXIS010000154.1 GCA_913054115.1 uncultured Acidimicrobiaceae bacterium
CACGCCGATCTCCAAGGAGCCGCTCGGCCCGACCTACGGCCAGAACGACTCGGCATTCGCCGACGCCGTCAACTGGACCGTCTACGCCACGATCATCGCCGACGAGTACGGCATCACCTCCGCCAACGTCGACGACCACGTCAACGACGAGGGCGAGGTTGGCCGCCTGCTCGGTGGCGACGGCGAACTCCAGACCGGTATGGGTCTGGCCGCCGACGCCTTCTACCAGGTGATCAAGCAGGTCGGTAACTACAGCGAGATCTACAACCGCAACCTGAACCCGGTGGGCCTCGTCCGTGAGGGCAGCGCCAACGCCGGTTGGCTCGACGGGGGCCTCATCTACTCCCCGCCGGCCCGCTAAGTAGGCAAATCCGAAGTACGTGATGATCCCGGGGTTCGGGGGCGCAAGCCCCCGGCCCCGGGATCACTCGCGTCACGGGGCATGTCGATTCCCAGTTACTGTCGCGCTCCTCCAATCATGTCCTGACCTCGCCCCCCACGAACTGACCCTCGAACAACCATGACGGCTCCCACGACCCACGAGCGTGCCCACCAGCGGGTGCCGCTGTGGCGCGACGTCATCGTCCTCAAGTGGGTGGCCCAGGTCTTCCTGCTGGTCGTGGTGCTCAGCACCATGTTCTTCCTCGCGACGCAGGCCGGCGACAACCTCCGTGCCAGGAACATCGTCTCTACGTTCGACTTCCTCGAACGTCCCATCGACATCCAGCTCAGCGAGGGCATCGACACCCACCCCGACACCGGAGCCCGCGCCCTGTGGACCGGCATGGTCAACACCCTGCGCATCTCCGTTGCCGGCATCTTCTTCGCCACCCTGCTGGGCATCGTCGTGGGCCTGGCCCGCCTCTCGGACAACTGGCTGGTTCGTCGACTGGGAAGCATGTGGGTCGAAACGCTGCGCAACATCCCGTTGCTGGTGCAGATGATCTTCTACTTCTCGGTACTGACGACCCTGCCCCGGGTCGGGCTCGGCACCGGCCCCATCAACGGCTGGTTCCACATCTCCAACAAGGGCATCTCGATGCCCCGGGTGTTCATCGCCGACGGCTTCTACCAGTGGTTGATGGTCGTGGGCGTGGGTGCCGTCGCCGCCCACTACGTCCGCCGACACCGCCAACGCATCCAGGACGAAACCGGTGCCATGACATCGCCGATCCTCTGGGGCATCGGAACGGTGGCCCTGTTCGGCCTGATCGGCATCTTCGTCCATCCGATGTTCACGTGGATGGGCGGCATCTTCGGAGCCATCGCCGACCTCCTCGACTCGCTGCCCATCATCGCCCCGCAGATCCTGTTCTCCGTCGTCGCCCTGGGTGTCGCCGCCCGGTGGATCAGCCGCTTCCTGACCGACCACCGCAGCGTCCGCGGCCACCTCTCGCTCTCGGACGACGACTGGTTCCGGATCGCCTTCGCCGCACTCGCCTCCCTGATCATCGTCTTCGTGTTGGTGCGTTGGACCGGGTTCTCGTCATGGACCCTCAACAGCGGCCGCGACCTGTTCCACGTCCTCGAGGACAAGTTCAACGTCGACGGAGCAGCCCGCCCATTCGACGCCATGCGCCCCGACATCATCCAGAAGAGCCGGTTCCCCAACTACGGCAAGAACGGCCTGACCATGTCGATCGGGTTCGCGGCCGTGTTCTTCGGCGTCGTGTTCTACACGTCCGCCTTCATCGGCGAGAACGTCCGAGGCGGCATCCTCGCCGTTCCCAAGGGACAGTCCGAGGCGGCCATGGCCGTCGGCCTCGGCCGCGGTCAGGTCCTGCGCCACGTGGTGCTCCCCCAGGCCATCCGCATCATCCTGCCGCCGACCGGCAACCAGTACCTGAACCTCCTCAAGAACACCTCGCTGGCCGTCGCCGTCGGCTACAGCGACCTCGTCCAGATCGGCCAGACCACCTACAACCAGACCGGCATGACCCTGCCCGTCGTGGCGATCTGGATGCTGTTCTACCTGAGTTGTTCATTGAGCATCTCGGTGGTCGTGAACTGGTTCAACGTCCGTATGAAGCTGGTGGAGCGGTAGATGAGCGAGTTCGCCGGGCTGGGCGCCAACCTCGGAATGTCGACCGGAATGATTCCGATCACCGCGCCCCCAGAGACCCCGAAGTTGCCGCCCCGCGAATGGGTCAAGGCGAACCTCTTCTCGAGCCCGTTCAACTCGGTGCTCACGGTCGTCGCCTCGATCATCATCCTGGCCATCACCCGTGGGCTTATGTCGTTCATCTTCAACCCGCAACGGCAGTGGGACGCCACCGCCACCAACCTGCGGCTGCTGATGACCCAGGCCTACCCGGAGGAGCAGTACCTCCGCATCTGGATAGCCACCGCCGTGGTTTTCACGCTCACGGGTCTCTCCCTGGCCGTCTGGCGGGCGGGTAGCGCCGTTCCCCTCTCCGACGTCGGCCGCCGCCTCCTGACCTTCGGCGGCACGATCGCCCTGCTCGTGCTCCTCGCTCCGTTCAGTGTCAGAGCCACGATCATCTGGCTGGTCGTCGCCGTCGCCGTCGCCGGTGGTGGCGAAGCCCTACGCCGACTGGTCGATGACGAGCGCACGATGAGCACCCTGGGCATCCTGCTCATCGGCCTCAGCGGCCTCGTGGGATCACTGTGGGTGATCCCGTACGGCAACCACACCTTCCAGCTGCATCGCACCCCCCGGGTGCTGGCCGAGCCGGGCACGGTGGCACTGACCACCAAGTTGCCGTGGACGGTCATGCTGCTCGTCGCCGTTGCGGCGTACTTCCTCGGCATCTTCATTCGAGAGCGGCTGCCGACGAACGCACCGCGCATCACCCTCCTGCTGCTCTGGCTCCTGATGCCGCCCACCCTGCTCTACCTGGTGCTGCGGGACCCGAGCTTCGACATGGGACACGTCCTCGGGACCGACATCCCGATCTTCCTGGTCTATGCCGTGCTCGGTGGCGCCCTGCTGAACTGGCTCGCCCGGCCCTCGACCGGCGAGATCGGCCGGATCGTCGCTGCGCTGGTTCTGGTGGCCGCCTTCGCCGCGTTCCTGACGCCGATGCGCATGATCGTGCGCCTCGACATGCTGGTCCTGGCCGCCTTCGCCCTGGCCGCTCCCACGTTCAGCGGCGGACCCCGTGCCCGGAAGAACTACGTGATCGGCTGGTTGGGCTTCCTCGGCATCATGTCCTGGCTGGTCACGGCCATCAACACGCCATCGACCGTAAAGGTGCCTGGCCAGTTCTTCATCGGTGGCCTGTCGCTCACGCTCATCGTCGCCGTGTTCACCATCGTGATCTCGTTTCCGCTGGGGCTGGCCCTGGCCCTGGCCCGCACCTCCAACATGCCGATCTTCCGGCTGCTGGCGACCTGGTTCATCGAGTTCGTGCGCGGCGTCCCGATGATCACGATCCTCATCTTCTTCTCGATCATGGTGCCGCTGTTCCTCCCACCGGGAATGCACCTGGGCGAGGTCGCCGCCGTGATCATCGGCTACTCCCTGTTCTCGGCGGCGTACCTTGCCGAAAACGTCCGGGGTGGCCTCCAGTCGGTGACCCGCGGCCAACACGAGGCCGCCGAGGCGGTCGGCATGACCACCTCGCAGAAGACGGTGTTCATCGTGCTCCCCCAGGCCCTGCGGATCTCGATCCCGCCGCTGGTCGGACACTGCATCGGCGTGTTCAAGGAGACCTCGCTGTTGGCCATCATCGGCCTGTTCGACGTGCTCTTCATCGCCCGCAGCGTGATGCCGAACCAGACCGAGTTCATGGGTAGCACCAAGGAGAACGTCCTCTTCGTGTCGCTGATCTACTGGATCTTCTGTTACCAGATGTCCAAGGCCAGCCAGCGCCTCGAACGGCGCACCGGACTGGGAGAACGCTAGGTGACCCGAAACCTGCCCAAGACGAGGGGAATCGTGAATCGAACCGTGAGGCGTAACGTGACCAGTACCGAGGTGAATCCATGACCGATGCAGCTGCAGCCGAGCCGGCGGACGACCAGGGCCAGACCAGGGACCTGTCCAACGCCCGCGACATGATCGTGTGCGAGGAGGTGTCGAAGTGGTACGGCGACTTCCGGGCCCTCGACAAGATCTCGACGACCATCAAGGAGCAGGAGGTCGTGGTGGTCCTCGGGCCATCGGGCTCCGGGAAGTCCACGTGGATCCGGTGCATCAACCGACTCGAGATCCATCAGGAGGGCCGCATCGTCGTCGACGACGTCGAGCTCACCAACGACCTGCGCAACATCGAACAGGTGCGCTCCGAGGTCGGCATGGTGTTCCAGCAGTTCAACCTGTTCCCCCACCTCAAGGTCATCGACAACGTCTCGCTGGCACCGATCTGGGTCCGCAAGAAGCCCCGCGCCGAGGCGGAAGAACAGGCCATGGCACAGCTCGAGCGGGTCGGCATTCCCGAACAGGCCCACAAGTACCCCGGTCAGCTCTCCGGTGGCCAGCAGCAGCGCGTGGCGATCGCCCGGGCGCTGGCCATGGAACCCAAGATCATGCTGTTCGACGAGGTCACGTCTGCCCTCGACCCGGAGATGGTCAAGGAGGTGCTCGACATCATGAAGACGCTGGCGCTGTCCGGCATGACCATGATGGTCGTCACCCACGAGATGGGCTTCGCCAAGGAGGTGGCCGACCGCATCATCTTCATGGAGGAGGGCCAGATCGTCGAGCAGGGCACCCCGACGCACTTCTTCGAGAACCCGACCGAGGACCGCACCAAGCTCTTCCTGTCGCAGATTCTCTAAACAGGATCGTTCCGACCGGCGAGAGAGCTTCAGGCGACAGGGGTTCGGCATCGTGGAGATCGAGTGCCTGACCGGAATCCTCGGTGCCAGGGCCACTGGCATTGATCTGCGGAAGCTTGGCGCAGACGACGAAGGCGCCGCCGACCTGCGGGCGGCCATCTGTGCCCATGAAGTGCTCGTGGTGCCCGGACAGGATCTCTCACCCGCCGACCAGACGGCCTTCAGCCACAGCCTGGGGCCCTACTCACCGGTCCCGTTCGTACAACCGGTCGACGGCCACCCTGAGGTGATCCGGGTGGTCAAGGAGGCCACCGAGCCGGAGGCCTTCAACTTCGGCGGCGTGTGGCACAGCGACTTTTCGTTCCTGCCCGCTCCGCCGGCCTTCACGATCCTCCACGCCATCGACGTGCCCGACGTGGGAGGCGACACCGTCTGGGCCTCGATGACCGCCGCCCACGACGCCCTCGAGGGCGGGGTGAGGGAACGCCTCGGCGGGGTCACGGCGATCCATTCGGCCAGTGCCTCGTACTCCCCCGCCCAGCAGGGCCTCCACGCCCAGTTGTCCGGCATGGACATCCGCACCTCGGAGGACGCACTGGAGACGCAGCGTCATCCGCTGCTGTGCACCCATCCGGAGACCGGACGACGCAGCCTCTACTTCAACGGCACCTACGTGCGGGGCCTCGAGGGTCCGGGAATCGACGGCTCCGACGGCCCCGGTGGAGAACGAGCCCTGCTGGACTGGCTCCACGAGTGGACCACGCACATCCGGTTCACGTTCCGGCACCGCTGGTCGAAGGGCGACGTGGTCATCTGGGACAACCGCTCGACCCAGCACGTGGCGCTCGACGACTACCGCGGCCAGCGCCGCGAGCTCACCCGCACCACGGTCGCCGGGAGCGCGCCCGCCAGTTGACACGGACCGGCAGCGACGCTCGAACCTTCGGCAATCAATCGTCGCGCAGGAGCTCGATGAGCGTCGAGGTGTCGGAGCGGCCGTGGCCGAGGCGCTGGAGGCGGGCGTAGAACTGGTCGACCATGGCGGTCACCGGGAGCGTCGCCCCGATGCG
>CAJXIS010000155.1 GCA_913054115.1 uncultured Acidimicrobiaceae bacterium
GACGGCGCGCTTGATCTTCTTCTCGATGGCTGCGGGTTCGTCGAGCAGAGAGATCGAGCCCTGGGGGCTGTCCTCGGACTTGGACATCTTGTTGTCGGGCTGTTGGAGGTCCATGACGCGGGCACCGGCAGGCGGCACGACCGCCCTGGGCACGACGAACGTGTCGCCGTAGCGCGAGTTGAACCGTTCGGCGATGTCGCGGGTGAGCTCGATGTGCTGGCGCTGGTCCTCGCCGACCGGTACCTCGTCGGTGTCGTACAGGAGGATGTCGGCGGCCTGGAGTGCGGGGTAGGTGAACAGGCCTCCCGACACGAAACCGGCCTGGTCGGACTTGTCCTTGAACTGGGTCATGCGGCGCAGTTCGCCGAAGGCGGCTGTGCATTCCATGAGCCAGGCGCATTCGGAGTGCTCGTGGACGTGGCTCTGCACGAAGAGGGTGCAGCGTTCGGGGTCGAGGCCGACGGCGATGAGCATCTGGGCCAGCGACAGCGTCGATGCCCGCAGCTCGTCGGGGTCCTGCTGGGTGGTGAGGGCGTGGAGGTCGACGACGCAGTAGACGGCGTCGGCCCGGTCCTGGAGGTCGACCCAGTTGCGGAGTGCCCCGAGGAGGTTCCCGAGGTGGACCGAACCGGACGGCTTGATGCCGGAGAAGACGCGTGACATGGCGGGCAGGGTAGCGGGAGGCCTGTGGCCGGACGGGGAGCACGGGGCTTTCGACCCCGTCCGGGGTCCGCGTCCATGCACCGCCTGATGCCCGGGACTCCCTAGGGTCTGGGGTCGTGAGCGTCACCGTGACCACCCCTGTCTACGAGGGGCCGTTCGACCTGTTGCTGCACCTGATCCTGAAGGAGGAGGTGGAGCTCTACGAGCTCGAGTTGGCGACGATCGTCGATGCGTTCATCGCCGAGATGGGGCGCCTCGACGAACTCGACCTCGAGGTGGCCACCGAGTTCCTCCTGATCGCATCGATCCTCGTCGAACTCAAGACGCGGCGGCTGCTGCCGGGCAAAGGCGACCTCGACCTCGACGAGGAGTTCGCCGTCTGGGAGGAGCGCGACCTGCTGCTGTCCCGGCTGCTCGAGTGCAAGACCTTCAAAGACGCTGCGATCGTCCTGCGTCGGCTGTCCACCGAAGCGTGCCTCTCGATGCCGCGCCGGGCCGGGCCCGACGACCGCTTCCTCGACCTGATGCCCGACCTGCTCGAGGGTGTGACGGCGGACGACCTGCAGCGGGCCTTCCTGCGGGCGCTCGAGCCGCGGCCCGTCGAACGCATCGACACGTTCCACATCGCGCCCATCAGGATCAGCGTCGCCGAGGCCGTCACCGAGCTCGTCGCGACGCTGTCGACCAGCGGTCCGACGACCTTCCGGCGCATGACCCGGCACCTCGACGAGCGCCTGGAGGTCGTCGTCCGGTTCCTCGCCGTTCTCGAGCTCTACAAGCAGGGCTTCGTCGAGATCGACCAGGTGGGCGCCTTCGGCGACATCCACGTGCGGTGGTGGCCCGGAGCCGATCCCGCAGAGGTCGAGCTCATCGACGCCTACGAGGGCTGATCCGTGGACTCGTTGCAGGGAGGGAACCGAGACGACGCCGACGCCGCCGGCGTGGAGGTACGTCGGGCCATCGAGGCCATGCTCATGGTCGCCCTCGACCCGGTCCCACCCAACCTCCTGGCACAGCTCCTCGAGGTCCCGACCGAAGAGGTGGAACGTGTCTGCCGGGGCCTGGCTGCGACCTACGTCGACGAGGGGCGCGGGTTCTCGCTCGCCCGGGTGGCCGGCGGGTTCCGCTTTCAGAGCCATCCCGACCAGGCGGCATGGGTCGAGCGCTTCGTGCTCGAGGGACAGAGCTCGCGGCTCACCAGCGCCGCCCTCGAGACCCTGGCGATCGTCGCCTACAAACAACCCGTGTCCAGGGGGCAGGTCTCAGCGATCCGTGGCGTCGACGTCGATGGCGTGATGCGCACGCTCCAACACCGTGGGTACATCGTCGGGCTGTCCCGCGATCCCGGTCCCGGCAATGCGGTGCTGTTCGGCACCACCTCGTTCTTCCTCGAACGCCTCGGCCTCGATTCTGTCCACAACCTGCCGCCGTTGGGCGAGTTCGTGCCCGGCGCCGAGGTCGTCGAGGCCCTCGAGCGCAGGCTGCGTGTCGGTGTCGACCTGGTCGACGGGACCTCGGATCTCGACGAACCCATCGAGGAACCTGTCGATGCCGGAGAGCCGTCGGTCGCCGAGGTGTTGGGCGCCGACGGCCCCGCCGAGGCCTGAGCGGCCGGACGGGATTTCGGGACAGGATGGCAGCGGACGACGAGGGGATACGCCTCCAGAAGGTGCTGGCACGCGCCGGCTTCGGGAGCCGGCGGGTGTGTGACGACATCATCGCCGCCGGCCGGGTCCTGGTCAACGGGTCGGTCGCAGTGCTCGGGCGGCGGGTCGATCCGGAGACGGCCATGATCCTGGTTGATGGTGCGCCGGTGGGTGTTCGGCCGGGGCTCGTCTACTACCTGCTCAACAAGCCGGCCGGGGTCGTGACGACGGCCGACGATCCACAGGGTCGCCCGGTCGTCATCGACCTGGTGCCTGACGAACCCCGGGTCTTTCCGGTCGGCCGCCTCGACCTCGACACCGAGGGACTGCTGCTGCTGACCAACGACGGGGAACTCGCCAACCGCATCACCCACCCCTCGTACGGGGTCGAGAAGGAGTACGTGGCGCACGTGGAGGGGGTGCCGAGTCGGGCCGCACTGCGGTTGTTGCGCGAGGGCGTCGAGCTCGACGACGGGATCACCGCACCGGCGCGGGTGACGCCGATCGAGCCGAACGTCCTGCGACTCGTCATCCACGAGGGCCGCAACCGTCAGGTGCGACGCATGTGTGACGCCGTCGGGCACCCCGTCATCCGCCTGGTACGCACCCGGATCGGGCCGCTCATCGACCATTCGATCCGACCCGGCACCTGGCGCTCCCTCGAGTTCGATGAGCTGAGGGCGCTCGAACGGTCGGTCGCCGACGATGCCTGAGGCGGGTTCAGCCCATGGATAATCCGTCAGGCCGTCGAAGGGGTGGCCGGTAGCATCGGCCATATGGCACGCCCCTCAGGTCCCGTCGGGGCCCATGCGCGCCCGGTGCGGGACAGCCGATGAGTCGGCGGGCCACCGTCGTGGGTGTCGGCCTGATCGGTGGCTCGATCGGGATGGCGCTCCGGGAGGCGGGCTGGCATGTCAGCGGCGTCGATTCGGACGGGGAGTGCTGTGTGCGCGGGCTCGAACTCGGGGCCATCGACGCGGTCGGCTGGGATCCGGCTGCCGAGATCACCTTCGTGGCGGTCCCTGTCGGGGTCGTCACGCAACTCGTCGCTGATGCCTTGGAGAGCTCGCCCGACGGTGTCGTGACCGACGTGGGCGGCGTCAAGGCGGCGATCGTCCATGCCATCGACGACCCCCGCTTCGTCGGTGGCCATCCGATGGCCGGCTCGGAGCTGGAAGGCGTCGCAGGAGCCGATGCTTCGATGTTCCGGGGCGCCAACTGGGTGCTTACCCCTGTTGTCGGCACGGGCGACGACGCCTTCACCAGGGTGCGTGCGGTCGTGCGGTCGTTGGGCGCCGAGGTGGTGACCCTCGCCCCCGAACGACACGACGCACTCGTGGCCATCGTCTCCCACGTCCCGCACCTCACAGCAGCATCGCTGGTCGGGCTCGCCGCGAGAAGGTCCGAGGAGCACTCGGCGGTACTGCGGCTGGCGGCCGGAGGTTTCCGGGACATGACACGGATCGCCGCAGGCCATCCCGGCATCTGGCCCGACATCTGCGCCGAGAACCGGACGGCCATCACCGAGGCGCTCGACGACCTGATCGGCGCACTGGGGGAGGTGCGACGGGAGGTCGCCGAGACCGACGGGGTGCAGCTGCTGCAGCGCCTCGAGTCGGCACGGGCGGCACGGATGAGCCTGCCAACCGGTGCGCCTCCTCCGTCCGAACTGCTCGAGGTCCGGATCTCTGTGCTCGACCGCAAGGGAGAGATCGCCTCGGTCGCCGCCCTCGCCTCGGACCTCGACGTCAACATCTACGACCTCGAGATCGCCCACTCGGCCGAGGGTGACCGGGGCGTGATCGTGCTGATCGTGGACGCCCTGCTGTCCGGCCGGCTCATGGAGGGTCTCGAGGGGCTCGACTACCGGCCCACCTCGCGCCCGTTGACGCAGGGTTGAGTCGTGCCGGTCCTCGTGGTCGATCCGGGTGGGCCGCTCCGGGGGCACCTGCGTGTCCCCGGCGACAAGTCGATCTCGCACCGCGTGCTGATGCTGGCCGCCCTGGCGGACGGATCGTCCACGATCCGTGGGCTGAGCGGGGGTGGGGACGTCCGCTGCACGCTGTCGATCGTCGGGCAGCTCGGCGCCGACGTGGACGAAGGCGCCGACGGGACCCTGCGCATCGGGGGTGGCTCGCTGCACGAGCCCGCAGAGGTGCTCGACGTCGGCAACTCGGGCACCGGCATCCGCCTGTTGGCCGGGATGCTCGCCGGGTTGCCGTTCCGTTCCGTGCTCGACGGCGATGCCTCGATCCGCCGACGCCCTATGGACCGCGTGCTCGCCCCCCTTGCGCAGATGGGGGCACGGGTGTCGGGGATCGACGGATCGACGCTGGCGCCGTTGACGATCGACGGCGGGGGCCTGACCGGCATCGACTACGAGCCGCCGTTGGCGAGCGCCCAGGTGAAGGGTTGCGTCCTGTTCGCCGGACTGTCGGCCGACGGACCCACGACGGTGGTGGAGCCGCTTCGGACACGGACGCACACCGAGGAGCTGTTCGCCGCCACGGGCATCGACGTCATCGACGAACCGGGCCGGGTCACGGTCGCTCCGGGACGGCCCAGGCCGTTCGAACACGATGTCGAGGGAGATCCCTCGCAGGCCGCCTTCTGGGCCGTGGCGGCTTCGATCGTCCCGGGTTCGGAGGTCGTGGTCGGTCACGTGTACCGGGGACCGGCACGCACCGGCTTCGTGGACGTGCTGCGACGGATGGGTGCCGACCTGCACCACGATCCGGCGACCGGTGACCTGGCCGTGCGTGCCGCCGCCCTGCACGGCACGGTCGTGGGCGCCGACGAGGTGCCGGGCCTGGTCGACGAGATTCCGGTGCTCGCCGTCGCCGCTGCCTGCGCCGGGGGCGAGACCCGCTTCGAGGGCGTGGCGGAGCTCCGGGTCAAGGAGAGCGACCGGCTGGCGACGGTCGAGGAAATGCTCGCAGCGATGGGTGCCGCTGTCCATGTCGAAGGCGATGTCCTGGTGGTCCGGGGTGGGCGCCTGCGCGGTGCCTCCGTGCGTTCGCACCATGACCATCGGATCGCCATGGCTGCAGCCGTGGCGGCACTGGTGGCCGACGGTCCGACCACGATCGACGGCTGGGAGTCGGTCGCCACCAGCTACCCGGCCTTCGCCGATGACCTGGCCGGCCTGCGCTCCGGGGGAGGCTGATCCCATGTCCGGCCTCGAGGTGATCGCGATCGACGGTCCGGCCGGCTCGGGGAAGACCACGATCGCCAGGGCGCTCGCCGACCGGCTGGGGCTCGCCTACCTCGACACCGGTGCCATGTACCGGGCCGTGGCGTTCGCCGCCCTGCAGTCCGGTACCGACCTCGGAGACGACGTGGCGGTTGCCCGGATCGCCCGGAGCATGGACCTTCGGCTCGACCGGTCGGCCTGCCTCGTCGACGGGGTCGATGCCACCGAGGCGATCCGCGGCCCCGAGGTCACCTCGGCGGTCAGCGTCGTGGC